>NZ_JBEOWJ010000003.1:0-113089 GCF_040295965.1 Streptosporangium sp. NPDC002544
GAAGTTAAGCTCTTCAGCGCCGATGGTACTGCACCGGGGACGGTGTGGGAGAGTAGGTCGCCGCCGGACAATCTTTCATGAGGGCCCTCACCTTTTGGTGGGGGCCTTCGTGCTTTCCGGGAGAGTTCCGAACGGGAGGCCGGCCGTGGGCCCTCTCCATACCCTGGAATCTGAAATGGTTGAGGGGATCCAGAGGCCCTGCGGAGGCACCCGGGTTCAGGGACGGAGCTCCGAGACATGCCTCGGAACCGGAGGCTGAGAGAGCCGCCGTACGCCTACGGAGAACCAGAAGCCCCGGCCGATGAGGACCGGGGCTTCTCGCGTTGGAGCGCCGCTCGTCAGGGCGTGATGAAGAGGGCGTCGCCCACGGTCCGCTCCGCGCCGTCCGAGGGCCGGTTGACGGGCTTGTGGCCGACGACCATCACACTGGAGCCACCACCGTCGAAGTTGATGGCCTGCTTGGCGCCCAGCCAGCGCATCAGCTGAGCAGCCTCCACCATCGAGGCACCCACGGAGATACCCGGGTTGCGTCCGTCGACCGTGACCAGGATCAGCCCGCCCGACTTGTTGACACCGACCATCGTGCGCGGGTGGCGCCGGAGCATCATGTTGACCGAGGCGTGTCCGTCGGCCGCCGCGGTGATGCGCACCCGGCCGTTCCTGACCAGCCCGACCCCGCCGCCCATGATGTGTGTATCAGGGGTGAGCGGTATCGCCCGCTGCGTCCGCAGGTCGATGACCTTGGTGTCCAGCTTCATCCAGGTGCCCTGTGTGTGTTCCTGCAGCCAGACGGCCGCCAGGCCGGTGCCGTGAAGCACGTAGGTGCCCCGGGCGACGATGCCGCCGGCCTGGCGGACCGTGACGACCTGGCCTTGGGCGTCGATGACGGCCTCGATGCCGCCGTCGGTGGCCGTCTTGCTGCCGAATTCCTCGGTGTAGAGGACGAGCTCGTCGCTTCCGGCGGCCCGGTTGATGCCGTTGACCTCGGCCTTCGTGCCGTCCGAGGAGATCGCGGTGACCTGGGTTCGCAACTCGGTGATCCGGGCCTTGCGGCCCTGGGTGATGACGAGGCCGCTGCGGCCTGGTACGGCCTCGCTGAGCAGCCTGCCACCCACCACGGAGACACCGACCGGGTCGCCCTGAAGGGCCTTGGCGGTGTGGATGTTGAAGAAGCCGCCGTTGACCCCGGCGATGGCGCCGGTCAGTTTCGACATCGAGCTGGTGGTCTCGCGCTTGGCCACGCTCTTGCCGACGCTCGTCTTGAAGGACCCTTTGAACACCTTCGGGTCGACCATCAGCACGCTCATGTTCCAGGGACCGGTGGTCTCGGTGCCGTCGTCGCCGAGATAGTCGGTCTTGGCCCGGATGCCCTGCTCCTTGAGTTCCTTCACGACCTTGTCGGCCTCGGCCCGCTTGCCGAATGACCACAGGCCGATCCTGACCATGTATCGCTCCACAGCCGGGGCGTCCGCTGCGGCGGGCTGCACGATCCGCAGGATGCTGGGAGTGAACCCCGCCGCCTCCACGGCCTCGGCGACCGTCTGCGCGGTGTCCAGGCGGCCGTCGTCGTGGCCGTTGGGCATGAGGGCGGAGACTGTCCAGCCCTGTGTGGACTTGCCGTGCTTCACGCTGAAAAGATCAATGCCCGGTGCCACACTCTGCTGGTTTTTCACCGTGGCCATGCTCACACCCAGTGGGAACGCGGAGGAGGGAAACCCCGAACTCGCCTGCTCGGCCTCAGCGGGAATCGCTGTGGCGGTGAGCGCTAGGGCCGTGAATCCGGCGACAAGGCGTCGCGACATGTATATCTCTCCCCGTTGGTTTCAGAGTTCGTGCACCATCGTGCCGAGATCTACAGGGCGAGGGGAGCGAAACACGCGAAACATCCCAAGAAAGTGTTGCTGCTCACGCAGGGTCATGTCACCCGCGGGAGAATTCACATGCCCGCGACGGTCCCGACCGGGTCAACGGTCCTGGTCAATAAGGATTAGTCCCTGGCCGTTTCGTTGCGACAGCGAGAATGCGACGCTACGGTGCAGTAGGCCGCATTTCCTCAGATCAAGCGGCACATCTTTCCGAGAGGCAGCCGTCATGGGGCTGAGCATTCTCATCGTGATCATCGCAAGCGTGATCCTCGGTGTCATCCTCGGGGCGATCCTGACGCGTCCGCGCCGCTGGGATCTCCACATCTGTGCGGATGACCCCGTTCACTTGGATGCCGCATCCGACAGACACGGTTAGTGCAGTTCGCGTACGAAGTCGGTTCAGGAAGACCCGGAAAAGTCCGCAGGAGTTACCGCGGGACGGATCGCCGCATTCGGTCATCGGGGAAAGCGGTGATCGGGGTAAACGGACGGTCGTGGGTCGTACGGAACCTCGGTTCCGTACGACCCACGACCGTGATCTGGTCAGCCCATGCAGTGATACACCTTGCGCAGGGTCTCGTGGACGATCCAGACGGTCTTGGCCCCCTCGGCGAGCAGGCAGACCGAGCCGGGGACGAGTTCGAGGGTGGTACCCCCGTCGACCTCCAGCGTGGCGCGGCCGGACAGGACCACGAACATCTCGTCACGTTCCACATCGGCCACGGTGCCCGGCGTGATCTCCCAGATGCCCCGGCTCTGCCCGCCATCCGGTGAGGACCACAGCTCGATGGACGAAACGCGCGGGGAACCCGCCAGGATCTGGTCGGGTTCCAGCTCGTCCGGTGAGAGCTGCACGTCACCGGTGGGGACGGAGAACGCCCCGGCAGCGGCGGTCATCCGGGCCAGATCGGCGGGCTCTGGGATGAGAATGTCGGGCATGGGGACCTTTCAGGGGCGGGGATTGTCTCTCCGGAAGGACTCCAGCGCCAGCAGGGCGACATGGAGGGAGAGGCAGGACTCGACATCGTCCAGATCGGTGTCGAGGACGCGTTCCAACCTGTGGAGACGGTCGTAGAAGGCGGGGCGCGACAGATGCGCCCGCTGAGCGGCGAGGGCCTTGTTGCGGCCCGCGTTGAGGTAGACCCGGAGGATCCTGGTGAGATCGCCGCCGCGTTGGGCGTCGTGGGCGAGCAGCGGGCCAAGCTCGCGTTCGGCGAAGGTCTGCAGCCGGGCGTCGTCACGCAGGAGGTGGAGCAGGCCCCGCAGACGGAGGTCGGGGAGCCGGTAGAAAGCGCGTCCGTCGGGCTGCCTGACGGCCACGTCGGCGACCTGCTCGGCCTCCAGGAAGCTTCGCCGCACGTCGCGGACCGACTCGACCACGGAACCCGCGGCGAGGACGAAGGGGGTCGTGAAGGCCGTGCGCAGGTGGTCGGCGAGCATGGTCAGCGCGGATTCGGGGAGGACGCGCGGTGGCAGGGGGAGCAGGACGCCGACCCGGTTCTGGTCCAGGGCGCCGATCAGGGCGGGAAGGCGGGCCTCTCGGCAGGCGGCGGCGGCCGCGTCGCCCAGTTCGGCGAGCTGGGCGAGTTGCTCCTGGCTGTCCATCGGCTTCTCCGCCGGCTCGGCCAGGCGCAGCACCACGCTCATGAGCCTGCGACCGGTGAGCGGCACGCCGACCGCACGGGCGCGGGCCGCGGCCTCCTCGGGGTCGGCGTACGCGTGGGTCAGGATTCCGGTGATGATCGTGCCGTGTGCCTGACGCTCCAGTGACTCCTGGTGGCGTTCCAGCAGGCGGCCCAGGGCGAGGGTGGTCGCGGCGCGTTCGGCGAGCACGATGTCGTGCGGTCCTGGCTCGCCGTCACAGAGCAGGATCAGGCGGCCCCAGTCCTGGCCCCGGGCGCCGACCATGGTGACCAGCCAGCCTGAGGCCGCGTCGTAGGCGGTCCGAGGGTGGGGTGCCACCGAGCGGGAGCGCGTCTCCCAGCCGGCCAGTAGCGTGCCCGTGTCACGTCCGGCGGTGTCGCATGCCAGGACCTGGTGGGCGAGGTTCTCCAGCAGCGCGGGGCGTCCGGACAACCGGGTGACCTGGCCGAGCACCCTCGCGGGGGAGGCGCCCTCGACCGACAGCTCGGTGAAGACCTCGTGCAACTGCTTGGAGGCGCGGAGTTCCTCCAGCTGGATGTCGATGATCCGGGCGTGCACCGACTCGGTGATCTGCACGAACGGCGTCTCCATCGCCAGAGTCACCAGGGGCAGGCCGTGCACTTCGGCGGCGTTGATCACGGCACGGGGCAACTCTTTGATGAACTTGCGGCCCAGCTCCACGATCAGCCCCGACGCACCCACGGCGGCCAGCTCGGCGACATAGTCGGCGAGCTTGTCGGGGTCGTCGGGCAGGGCTATGCCGGTGGTGAGCACGAGCTCGCCTCCGCGTAGCAGGTGGGCGATATCGGTGACCTCGCCCACGTGCACCCAGCGCACCCGGCTGTCCAGTCGGTCAGCTCCCGCTACGACCTGTGGATTGCCCCGGCGAACGGTGTCCAGGGCGAGGACGTCGGCGACTGTAGGGAGCACACACAGAGAGTATCTGATCAGAATGTAAGTACGCGTGGTCCCCCTTTTACATGCTGTTTACCTGCCATCCGTGTACCTGCGGTATCGGGCCCGCGGTGTCGTCTTCACCGGGTTAGGAGATGATCGCTAATGGATGCCCGGCCGCGGGGGCGGTGTCGCGCCGGGGTCCGCCGAGGCCGGTGCCGGTGCCGAGGCCGCGCGGTTCAGGCGGGCCTCCAGGCCGTCGAGGAGGCAGGTCAGGCCGAACTCGAAGTTGAGCGCCCTGGTGGTCTCGACGTCGATCTCCCTGAACTCGGCGTAGCGGGCGGCCAGTCCGGGGTGGCCTGACGCGGCCTTCTCCACCGCCGGATGGAGGGCCGCGTTCAGCTCGTTGGAGTCAAGGCCGGTCCGCTCCATCATGGTCCGCCAGGAGATTTCGGGCAGGGTGACCCCGGACACGTAGGCCATGAGCGTCGAGGCGGCGTAGTCCTGGTCGAGGCCACGGAACCCGGCGTGGTCGAAGGTGGCGACGAGCCGGGTCATCAGCAGTATCGCGTTGGGGCCGATGCCGGGGATGGTCCCGATGAGGTTGGTCACCCAGGGGTGCCTGAAGAGCATCTGGCGCATGCTGTACGCGAAGGAGGCGGCGGAGTTGCGCCAGGTGGTCTCCTGGACGTCCGGGACCGTCAGCTCGCCGTAGACCTCGTCGAGGACCAGCTCCAGCAGCTCGTCCTTGTTGGCCACGTGCCAGTAGATACTGGTGGCCCCCGAGCCGAGCCTGGCGCCCAGGCGGCGCATGCTCAGTGCGTCCAGCCCCTCGGCGTCGAGCAGTGCCATCGCCTCGCGCACGATCTGCGCGCGATCGAGCCCCGGACTCTTGGCGGCGCGCGACTCGCGCGTCCAGACGGAGCTGAAGTGCTGTTTCACGCTCCAAGCATAAATCCGATAGTACACCGTGCGAGCTTGTCGTACAGTGTGCGAGTGGAATCGAACACTGTACGAGTCGAACGCGATCCGAGGCGCTGGTGGATCCTCGGAGTACTCTGTCTGAGCCTGCTGGTCCTGGTGGTGGACAACACGGTCCTGAATCTGGCCATCCCGGCGTTGATGGTCGACCTGGGAGCCACCCCCGCGGACATCCAATGGATCATCGATGCCTATGTCCTGGTCTTCGCCGGGTTGCTGCTCACCTCGGGCAGCCTGTCGGACCGTTATGGCCGTAAGCGTTTCCTGGTCATCGGCCTGCTGCTGTTCGGCGGTGCCTCGCTGATCGCCGTGCTGGTCACCGAGCCCTGGCAGCTGATCGGTGCCCGCGCGCTGATGGGCGTCGGCGGCTCCCTCCTGATGCCGAGCACCCTGTCGATCCTGATCACCGTCTTCGACGAGGAGGAGCGCCGCAAGGCGATCGCCGCGTGGAGCGCGGTGGCCATGGTCGGTGTGATCGCCGGTCCCACGCTGGGCGGTTTCCTGCTGGAACACTACTGGTGGGGATCGATCTTCCTGCTCAACGCGCCCGTCGCGATCGTCGCCGTCGTCGCGGCGGTGCTGCTGATGCCCGAGTCACGTGGTCCGGCGAGAAAACTCGACCCGCTCGGCGTGGTGCTGTCCACGGTCGGCATGAGCGCCCTGGTCTACGTGGTCATCTCCGCCCCGACGGCGGGCTGGACCTCGGCGGAGTCGCTGGTCGCCGCCGGCGTGGCGGTGGTCGCGCTGGGGGCGTTCGTGATCTGGGAGCTCAGGTTGGACCATCCAATGCTCCCGCTGGAACTGTTTCGCAACCGGAACTTCAGCGGTGCCTCGTTCTCGATCGTGCTGATGTCGTTCGGCACGGGCGCGCTGCTGCTGATGCTGACCCAGTACCTGCAGTTCGTGCTGGGCTACGGTCCCATGCAGGCCGGTCTCGCGCTGCTGCCGTACGCCGTGGCCGCCGCGCTGTTCAACGGGGTCGGTGCCGGGCTGGGGCGGAAGGTCAGCAACCGGGTGCTGGTCGCCGTCGGCCTCGCCGTGATGGCGTCCGGCTTCGGGGTGCTCACCTTCATGACCGCCGACACCGGGTACGGCATGTTGATCTCCGGTCTCATGCTCATGGGGATCGGCGGCGGCCTGGCGGGTCCCGCGGCCTACGCGACGCTGATGGGCGCGGTGCCGCCCGCGCACGCCGGTGTCGGGTCGGCGCTCAACGACACGGTCCAGCAGGTCGGCATGGCGCTGAGCATCGCCGTGCTGGGCAGCGTGCTGGCCGGGGTTTACACCTCGTCGATGCCCGCGGACGCCCCGGCCGGCGCCAGGGAGTCGATCGGAGCGGCGCTGCGGCTGGGGGATCCGGGGGTGATCGAGACCGCGCGCGAGGCGTTCGTCTCCGCCATGTCGTTCGGCTCCTGGGTGGGAATCGCCTTCACGCTGGCCGCCGCCACGCTGGCGTTCCTGGTGCTGCGGCCCGCGCCCGTGGGCACGGCCGCCTCGGACACCGACCTGGTGAAGACCGAGGGCTGAGGTTCTCCGGCCGCCGCCACGGCGTGCCGATCCGCCCGGCCGATCCGCCCGGGCGGATCGGCACGCCGGCCTGGGCGTACCGACCTGACAGTGTGCTGGGTTTGGCGACTATATGCCGACATGTTGCTGGTATGAGGAGGGGGCCCCGAGCGGTGATACTCGATGTATGTCGGACCTCCTTGCGCGCCATCGCGCGGTAATGCCCAACTGGCTGGCTCTCTACTACGACGAGCCCATCGAGATCGTCTCAGGCAAGGGCAACCGGGTAGTCGACGCGTCGGGCAAGACCTACCTCGACTTCTTCGCGGGCATTCTGACCAACATGATCGGGTACGACGTGCCCGAGGTGCGGGAGGCCGTGGAGCGGCAGCTCGCCACCGGTGTCGTGCACACCTCCACGGTCTACCTGCTGCGCGGTCAGGTCGAGCTGGCCGAGAAGATCGCCAGGCTCTCCGGTATCCAGGACGCGAAGGTCTTCTTCACCAACTCCGGCACCGAGGCCAACGAGGCCGCGCTGCTGCTGGCGACCTACGCGCGCAAGTCCGACCAGGTGCTCGCCATGCGGCAGAGCTACCACGGCCGCTCCTTCGGCACGATCGGCGTCACGGGCAACCGTTCCTGGAGGAACAACTCGCTGTCGCCGCTGAACGTGCACTTCCTGCACGGAGCCGACCGGCACCTCGCCCAGTTCCGCGGCCTGTCCGACGCCGGCTACATCGAGGCCTGCGTCGACGACCTGCGCCACGTGCTCTCCACGGCCGTCTCCAACGACGTGGCGGCGCTGATCGCCGAGCCGATCCAGGGCGTGGGCGGCTTCACCATGGCCCCCGACGGGCTGTTCGCCGCCTACCAGGAGGTCCTCGACTCCGAGGGGATCCTGTTCATCTCCGACGAGGTGCAGACCGGCTGGGGCCGTACCGGCTCGGCCTTCTTCGGCATCCAGAACCACGGTGTCACGCCCGACATGATGACCTTCGCCAAGGGGCTGGGCAACGGCTTCGCGGTGGGTGGCGTCGTCGCCCGGGGTGACCTGATGGACAACCTCCACGCCGTCGGGCTGGCCACCTTCGGCGGCAACCCGATCTCCATGGCCGCGGCCAACGCCACCCTGGACTACGTCCTCGACCACGACCTGCAGGCCGCCGCGGCCAGGACCGGTGCCCTGATCATCGACGGGCTCCGCGAGGCCGCGCCGCGCCTGCCGATCGTCGGCGACGTCCGCGGCAGGGGCCTGATGTTCGCCGTCGAGCTGGTCGACCCGGCGACGGGCGAACCCTCCCCGGCGCTCGCCAACCGGTTCATGGAGGAGAGCAGGAAGGCCGGCCTGCTGGCGGGCAAGGGCGGGCTGCGGGGCAACGTGCTCCGCATGGCCCCGCCGCTCACCCTGACCATGGAGGAGGCCGCCGAGGGCCTCGGAATCATCGTCGGTGTGCTCGAAACCGTCAACGCCGAGGTCGCCTCGTGAAGAACGTCACTCACTGGATCAACGGAGCCCTCGTCGAGGGCTCCGGCCGCACCTCCGAGATCTTCAACCCGGCGACCGGAGAGGTCACCGGGCGGGTCCAGCTGGCCTCGGTGGAGGAGGTGGACGCGGCCGTGGCCGCCGCCGTCGCGGCCTGGCCCGCCTGGCGGGACGCCTCGCTGGTCAAGCGCTCGCAGGTACTGTTTCGTTTCCGCGAGCTGATGTACGCCCACCGCGACGAGCTGGCCCGGCTCATCTCGGCCGAGCACGGCAAGGTCCACTCCGACGCGCTCGGCGAGGTCGCCCGCGGCCTGGAGGTCGTGGAGTTCGCCTGCGGCATCCCGCACCTGCTCAAGGGCGGCTTCTCCGAGGGCGTCTCCACCCGGGTCGACTCCTACTCGATCCGGCAGCCGCTGGGCGTCGTCGCCGGGATCACCCCGTTCAACTTCCCGGCCATGGTGCCGATGTGGATGTTCCCGATCGCGATCGCCGCGGGCAACGCCTTCATCCTCAAACCGTCGGAGAAGGACCCCTCGGCCTCGTTGCTGATGGCCTCGCTGTGGAAGGAGGCCGGGCTGCCCGACGGTGTCTTCGGCGTCGTCCAGGGCGACAAGACGGCGGTGGACCGGCTGCTGGAGCACCCGCACGTGCGCGCGGTCTCGTTCGTCGGGTCCACGCCCATCGCCCGCCACGTCTATGAGAGCGCCACCCGTCACGGCAAGCGGGTCCAGGCGCTCGGCGGCGCCAAGAACCACATGCTGGTGCTGCCCGACGCCGACCTGGACCTGGTCGCCGACGCCGCGGTCTCGGCGGGTTTCGGCTCGGCCGGTGAGCGCTGCATGGCGATCTCCGTCGTGCTGGCCGTGGACCCGGTCGGCGACGAGCTGGTCGACAGGATCGTCTCCCGGGTCGCGGAGCTGACCGTCGGCCCCGGCGACGATCCCGCCGCGCAGATGGGGCCCCTGGTCACCGAGGCCCATCGCGACAAGGTCGCCTCCTATCTGGAGCTGGGCGTCGCCGAGGGGGCGAAGCTCGTCGTGGACGGCCGCCGGACCCCGGTCCTGGGCGGTGGCGCGGCCGAGGAGAGTCCTGGTTTCTGGCTGGGGCCCACGGTGCTCGACCATGTGCCCGCCGGCTCGCGGGTCCATACCGAGGAGATCTTCGGTCCGGTCCTGGCGATCGTGCGGGTCTCCTCCTATGAGGAGGGCCTGGAGCTGATCAACGGTGGTGAGTTCGGCAACGGTACCGCGGTCTTCACCAACGACGGCGGCGCGGCCCGGCGTTTCCAGAACGAGGTCGAGGTCGGCATGGTCGGTATCAACGTGCCGATCCCGGTGCCGATGGCCTTCTACAGCTTCGGTGGCTGGAAGTCCTCGCTCTTCGGTGACACCCATGTCCACGGGAGCGAGGGTGTGCACTTCTACACCCGGGGCAAGGTCGTCACCTCCCGCTGGCTCGACCCGAGCCACGGCGGTGTCAACCTCGGCTTCCCCACCAACGGCTAGTGGTCCCGCATCGGACATCGAGCGGGAGGTTCCCGGTAGGGAGCAGGCGCCCCGACCAGGGAGAAGGAGGCGCCCCACCCACTGGCCCCTGAACCGTGAGGTCCGCGTCCCTCCTGCCGGGACGCGGGCCTCACGTGTGCTCTGACACCTCTGCCGCGGGGCGGGGCTCGCCCACGCCTGGCCGGTGGGAACCGGGCACACACCCCAACGGACCGCGGGAGGCCGAGGATGGCCGGTAGGCTCCCGGGCAGATCGGTGGCGACGTCGGGAGGAAACCTCGTGGGCCTCGTGGGCAGGGACAGGCTCCGTCGCGCGCGTCTCGGGGCAGTGCTGGGGGCGGGCGGCCTGGCGCTCGCCACCCTGGCCCAGGCGGGGGCCGCGAGCGCGGCCCAGCCGGTGCGGAGCTCCACGCCCGTCGCGGCGCCCGGCTCCGAGCCCGGAGCCACCTCCAGCCCGGCGCCGTCGGCGTCCATCGGCAAGGGCGAGGGCATGCTCCAGGTGCTCACGTTCCAGGGGTACGTCGAGTACGGCGCGGTCAGCTCGCGGGTCAACTGGCTGACACCCTTCGAGCGGGAGAGCGGCTGCGTCGTCAAGCTCGACCGGGTCAGGACGAGCGAGGAGATGGCCGCCAGGTTCGCCCGGGGCGGCTACGACGTGCTCTCGGCCGCCCCCGACCTGGCCGGTCTGCTGGTGGAGCAGGGGAAGGTCGCGCCGCTCGACACCGCGCTGGTCGCCGACTACCGGCGGATTCCCAAGCGCCTGCGCGAGCTGCCCGGTCTGCGTGAGGACGGCAAGGTCTACGGCATTCCCTACCTGTGGGGGGTGAACCGGGTGGTCCGCGAAGGGGACGGGCCGCGGGGGCCCCTCGCCCTCTACGGGGCGGCTCCGGCGGCGATCAGGAACAGCCCGCTGAGCATCGCCGACGCCGCGCTCGCCCTCAAGGGGACGCGCCCCCAGTTGAAGATCAAGAATCCGTTCCAGCTCACCCCCGCCCAGCTCGACGCCGCGATGAAGCTCCTCGCCGAGGGCGACGGCCCCGACCGGGTTTACTGGGACGGCTCGCTCGACCTGGTCAGGGCACTGTCGGCGGAGCGGGTGCGGATCGCCCAGGTCCTGCCCTACCACCTCGACCTCTTCCAGCGCGCGGGCCGGCCGATGAAGGTGCTGAAGGGAGGCCCGGCGACAGGGTGGGTCGACTCGTGGATGCTCGCGGCCAAGCCGGCCAGCCCGAACTGCGCCTACCGGTGGCTGAACTGGATGAGTTCGGCGCGGGCGCAGCGCCCCGCCGCGGCCTGGACCGGCCTCGCCCCGGCCAACCCGGAGGCGTGCGGCGGGCGCGCCCGCCGGATGTGCGAGGCCTACCACGTGCGTGACGACCGCCGGCTGCGCGACGTCCTCTTCGCCGCCCGCCCGGCGAGGGACTGCGGCGGCCTGGGTGGGGAGTGCACCGACTACGCCGACTGGGCGGAGCGCTGGAAAAGCCTCCGAGCATCCTCGGAGCCTGGAAAGCCCCGGATCTCCGACTGAGGCCGCACCCGGTCGCCCCCTCGCCGGGAAAGGGAGGCTCCGTGATGTTCCCTCTACCCTGCTATGTCTGCGCTCTCGGCGACAAGCTACGTTTTTCGTTGCTCTGATCGTTTTCGACGATGGATTCAGTGGGAAAATCATGCTCTTAATATCGACTGGTCGACCAGTCAGTGGGTAGGCTAGTCGCCATGAGAATCCTTCTTGTTGGAGCGGGCGGCGTTGGCTCCGCCGTCGTCCCGATCGCCGCACGCCGAGATTTCTTCGAACACATCGTGGTCGCCGACTCTCAACAGGACCGGGCCGCCGCCGTGGTGGCCAGGATCGCGGACCCGCGTTTCAGCGCCATCGGGCTGGACGCCTCCGACCGGGTGGCGGTCGAGGCCGCCCTCGCCGAGCACCGCTGCGACGTGCTCTTCAACGCGGTGGACCCCCGCTTCACCATGTCCCTGTTCGAGGCGGCGCTCAACGCCGGAGCCCACTACCTCGACATGGCGATGTCGCTGTCACGCCCCCATCCCCGCAGACCGTACGAGCTGACCGGGGTGAAGCTCGGCGACGAGCAGTTCGCCCTCGGCGAGGCATGGCGGGAGCGGGGCGGGCTGGCGTTGGTCGGCATGGGCGTGGAACCTGGGCTGGCCGACGTCTTCGCGCGCTACGCCGCCGAGCACCTCTTCGAGAGCATCGAGGAGATCGGTATCCGCGACGGCTCCAACCTGGTGGTCGAGGGCTATGACTTCGCGCCGACCTTCTCCATCTGGACGACCATCGAGGAGTGCCTCAACCCGCCGGTGGTCTGGGAGGACGGTGACTGGCACACCACCGAGCCGTTCAGCGAGCCCGAGGTCTTCGACTTCCCCGAGGGGATCGGGCCCGTCGAGTGCGTCAATGTCGAGCACGAGGAGGTGCTCCTCGTACCGCGCTACATCGACGCCAGGCGGGTGACGTTCAAGTACGGTCTCGGCGAGGAGTTCATCGGAGTCCTGAAGACCCTGCACAAGCTGGGCCTGGACAAGGCGGGCAAGATCAAGGTGGGTGGTGTCGAGACCTCGCCGCGCGACGTGGTCGCGGCCAGCCTCCCCGACCCGGCCACGCTCGGTGACCGGATGCGGGGCAAGACCTGCGCCGGAACCTGGGTGAAGGGCGTGGGCAAGGACGGGCGGCCGCGCGAGGTCTACCTCTACCACGTGGTCGACAACGAGTGGTCGATGCGGGAGTACGGCTGCCAGGCCGTGGTCTGGCAGACGGCGGTGCACCCGGTGGTCGCCCTGGAGTTGCTGGCCACCGGCGCCTGGTCGGGCACCGGGGTGCTCGGCCCCGAGGCGTTCGACGCGGTGCCCTTCCTGGAACTGCTCAACGCCTACGGCTCGCCGTGGGGCATGCGCGACCAGACCACCCCGGCTCTCCTGTCGGCCTGACGCGCCGCGCCCTCGGGCGAGCCGTTACCGTTCCGCCTGCGCCAGCCGGGCGGCCCGGGTCTCCAGGTAGCGCTGTTCGGGAAGGCTGGTGGTACGGCGCGCGGCCTCGCGGTAGCCGGCGCGGGCGGCCTCACGGTCACCGGCCGTCTCCAGCAGGTGCGCGCGCACCGCGTGCAGGCGGTGGTGCCCGGCCACCCGCTCGTCGGCCTCCAGGCCCCCGAGCAGGTCGAGTCCGGCCCGCGGGCCCTTCACCATCGCGAGCGCGACGGCGTGGTTGAGCGTGACCATCGGGTTGGGGGCCAGGCGTTCGAGCAGCCTGTACAGCGCGAGGATCTGCGGCCAGTCCGTCTCCTCGGCGCAGGTCGCCTCGGCGTGCACCGCGGCGATCGCCGCCTGGAGCTGGTAAGGGCCGAGAGGTGCCCAGGCCAGCACGTCCGTGATGAGCGCGACCCCCTCGGCGGTGGCCTCCCCGTTCCAGCGGCTCCGGTCCTGCTCGGCGAGCGGTATCAGTGAGCCACCGGGCCCGGTGCGGGCCGGTCGCCGGGCGTCGGTGAGCACCATGAGGGCGAGCAGTCCGGCCACCTCGCCGTCTCCGGGCAGCAGCCCGCGGACCATGCGGGCGAGCCGGATCGCCTCCCCGGCCAGCTCGGGGCGTTGCAGGTCGGGTCCCGAGGTGGCCGTGTAGCCCTCGTTGAAGATCAGGTACAGCACGTGCAGGACCACTCGCAGCCGCTCGGCCCGCTCCGGCTCGGGAGGCGGTGTGAAGGGAATGCCCGTGCTCCTGATCCGCTGCTTGGCCCGGCTGATGCGCTGGGCCATGGTCGCCTCGGGGACGAGGAACGCGTGGGCGATCTGCGCCGTGGTCAGACCGCCGACCGCGCGCAGGGTGAGCGCGACCTGCGAGGCAGGGGAGAGCGCGGGGTGGCAGCACAGGAACAGCAGGGTCAGGGTGTCGTCCTGCCCGCCTGCCCGCTCGGCGTCGGCGGCGGGCGAGCGGAACTCGTCCGCGGGCGTCCGCGTCGCGACCAGGGTCTCCCTGCGGGTGCGCGCGTACTCGCTGCGCAGCTCGTCGGTCAGCCGGCGGGAGGCGACCGTGATCAGCCAGCCGCGGGGATTGTCCGGTACGCCCTCGCCGGGCCACTGCAGGGTGGCGGCCAGCAACGCCTCCTGCACCGCGTCCTCGCACGCGTCGAAGTGACCGTGGCGCCGGACGAGCGCGCCGAGGACCTGCGGCGCGAGCTCGCGCAGCAGGTCCTCGGTTCCACTGGCAAGGGTCACGCCTCGGTACCGGCCGTGCTCATGATCGGCCGTATCTCCACCGCGCACAGCCGGGCGTCCGGCCAGCGTCTGGCGATCTCGGCCGCCCGCTCGGGGCTCTCGCAGTCGATCACGCAGTATCCGGCCAGGTGCTCCTTGGCCTCAAGGAACGGCCCGTCCGTGGTCGCCGGCACGCCGTCGCGCATCCGCGCGGTCCTGGTCTGCGAAGGGTCGGCCAGCGCCTCCCCGCCGACCCACTCGCCGGAGTCGGTGAGCTCCTTCATGAGGGCGCCGGCCTCGCCCATTATCCCGTCGACCTCCTGCGGGGACAGGGTCTCCCAGGTCGCGGGGTTGCTGTAGATCAGCAGCATGTACTTCACGCTCTCGCTCCTCGTGCTCGCGGCGCCCGGCGCGGGTGCCTCTCACGGTCAGGTCGGAGCGGGTGGTCCGGTCTCGACATCCATCCGCAAGGAAAGTGGCGCCCGCACCTCCGTGGCCGCGAGCACCGGGCCGTACGGCGGCCTGACCTCGTGCACGGGCGCGCTCCGATGCTGGAGAAGCTACCCGAACGGTGCACGCCTCGGGACGGTGCGGGGTCGGAGGTCTAGGAGAAGGCCACGTGGCGAGGGAGGGAGTGGGCGTCGTCCTGTTGCGGCAGCAGTGCCTCCGCGCACTCGGGGCAGGCGAAGAGGGCGTTGCCGTCCGGAAGGCGGCCGATCCTGATGCGCGGGCGGGGCCACTTCTTGTGACAGGCCACGCAGGCGTCGCCCTCACGCTGGGTGCGGGTCAGCCCCTCGGGGTCGAAGGTCATCGTGCCGTGTGCCGTTCTGGCCGGCCGCCAACTCATCTTGAATTCCTCCAGCGTGGAGACCCCTGGTTCTCTCCCGCGGCTCGGCCGTGGGGAGGATGTCGACACGTTTCCTGTGGTGATCGAGCACTTTCATATCGGAACTGTTATAACGCGATCACAGCCCGTGACCGTTGTGGTAGGTGTCAAGTGGTGGTTAAATCACGGCCTACATGCAGGCCGTATAACGGCAAATAGGGCACTCAGCATCAAGCCGGGTGCCCTATTTAGTGGTATCTAAACCGTCAGACCTCGCTTATGGCTTTCTCCAGGATGGTGAGCCCCTCCTCCAGGAGGTGGTCGGGGATGACCAGCGGCGGCAGGAAGCGCAGCACGTTGCCGTAGGTGCCCGCGGTCAGCACGAGCAGGCCCTCGGCGTGGCACCTCCTGGCGATCTCGCCCGCCGCCGTGGGGTGCGGGTCCTTGGTGCCGGGAACCACCAGCTCGATGGCGATCATGGCCCCCCGGCCGCGTACGTCGCCGATCACCGGGTTCCGCTCCGCCATGGCGCGCAGCCGGGGGAGCATGGTCTCGCCGATGCGGCGGGCCTTTCCGGTCAGGTCGTCGGCCTCGATGGTCTCCAGCACGCCCAGTGCCGCCTCGCAGGCGAGCGGGTTACCGCCGTAGGTGCCGCCCAGACCGCCCACGTGAACCTTGTCGAGGAGATCGGCCCGGCCGGTGACCGCGGACAGCGGGAGGCCGCCCGCGATGCCCTTGGCGGTGACGATGATGTCGGGCACGATGCCCTCGTCCTCGCAGGCGAACAGGTCGCCGGTACGGGAGAAACCGGTCTGCACCTCGTCGGCGATGAAGACGATGCCGTTCTCCCGGCAGAACTCCGCGATCCTCGGCAGGAAGCCCTTGGCGGGCTCGATGAAGCCGCCCTCACCCGCGATCGGCTCGATCACCACGGCGGCGACGTTCTCCGCGCCGATCTGCTTGGTGATCTGGTCGATCGCCTGGGCGGCGGCCTCCTCGGCGCAGTTCTCCGGGCCCGAGGGCCAGCGGAACGGGTAGGCCAGCGGCACCCGGTAGACCTCGGGGGCGAACGGGCCGAAGCCGTGCTTGTACGGCATGTTCTTGGCGGTCAGCGTCATCGTCAGCAGGGTCCGGCCGTGGTAGCCGTGGTCGAAGACGACGACCGCCTGGCGGCCGGTGGCCTGGCGGGCGACCTTGACCGCGTTCTCCACGGCCTCGGCGCCGCTGTTGAGCAGGAAGGTGCGCTTCTCGTGGTCGCCGGGGGTGATCTCGTTGAGCTTCTCGGCGACCTGCACGTACGACTCGTACGGCGTGATCATGAAGCAGGTGTGCGTGAAGTCGGCGACCTGCTTGCGCACCCGCTCGACGACGCGCGGAGCGGCGTTGCCGGCGTTGGTCACCGCGATGCCGGAACCGAAGTCGATCAGGGAGTTGCCGTCGGCGTCGACGACCACACCGCCTCCGGCGTGCGTCACGAAGACGGGCAGTGTGGTGCCGATGCCCGGTGGTACGGAGGCCTGTTTGCGCGCGAACAGCTCACGGGACTTCGGGCCGGGGATCTCGGTGACGATGCGGCGTTCCTGCGGAAGCGAGGGGCCGCCCTCGGTGACGGTGCTCATGATGTGAAGGTATGCGGTGGATGTCGGTGTGCCGATGATGCACTATGTCAAAATTGACGGGGAACACTGGACGTAACGTACAAAACGGGGGTGGCTGTGGCGCCGACGCTGCGCACCGTCGTACGGCGGTCGCCGCTCGGGCTCGGCGTGCTCGCCGGTGGAGACGCGCTCGACCGGCCGGTGCGCTGGGTGGCGGTCAGCGAACTGGAGGATCCCACCCCGTTCCTTGAGGGCGGGGAACTGGTCCTCACCACGGGCATGCGCCTGGACGCCGGCAACGCCGCGTCCTACGTCGAGCGCCTGGTCGGCAGGGAGGTCGCCGGCCTCGGATTCGGCGTCGGGCTCGGGCACGAGACGATCCCCGGGGAACTGGTCGAGGCCGCCACCCGGGCGGGGCTGCCGCTGCTCGAGGTGCCGCGCGACACCCCGTTCGTCGCCATCGGCAAGGTGGTCAGCGAACTGCTCGCCGCGGAGCAGTATGACGAGCTCAGCCGTGCCTTCGCCGCCCAGGGCCGGCTCACCCGCGCCGCCCTGCGCCCGGAGGGGCCTCGCGCGGTGATCGACCGCCTGGCCCGCGAGCTGGGCGGCTGGGCGGTCCTGCTCGACGAGGCGGGGGCCGTGCGGCACGCGGCGGGCCGGGGTTCGGCCGGCGCCGCCGACGACCTCGGCCCCGAGCTGGAGCGGTTGAGAAAGATCACCAACCGTGGCGCGCCCGCGAGCGTGGCCCTCTCCTCGCCCAGGGAGCACGTCATCGTGCAGCCGTTCGGGGCCCGCCGGGTCAGGGGATTCCTCGCCGTCGGCCTCGGCCGGCCCTTCACCCCGGTCGCGCACACCGTGGTCAACGCCGCCGGTTCCCTGCTGACGCTTGCCGCCGAGCACGGCAGGGAGTACCTGGCCGCCGAGCGCCGGGTCCGCTCGGCGGTGCTGCGGCTGCTGCTGGCCGGGCAGGTGGACGCCGGGTGCGAGACGCTGGAGCGGCTGGGGGAGCGGCTTCCCGCCGGGCCGCTGGTGGCCATCGCCTGCGCCGGCGAGCGGGAGGCGGTGCTGGAGGCCGCGGGTGACGAGTTCGCGGCGGCAGACGGCGACACCGGCGGGGACACCGGCGGTGACAGGGTGGTCCTGCTCGTCCCGGCCTCGCGGGCCGATGCCGTGGCGGCGGCGCTCGGCGAGCACGGCCCCGTCGGGGTCGGCGATCCCGCCGGTCTCGACGATCTGCGTACCGGACTCGACCAGGCAGGCCAGGCGCTCGCCGCGGCCAGGCGCGGTGCCGTGCCGGTGATGCGCTTCGCCGATCTGGCGGGCCGGGGACTGCTCTGCCTGCTCGACTCCGACGCGGCGGCGGCGTTCTCCGCGGCGCTGCTCGCCCCGCTCAGGAAGTACGGCTCGCGCGCGGATCTGCTGGAGTCCCTCCGGGCCTACCTGGACTGCAACGGCCACTGGGACGCGGCGGCGCAGCGGCTCGGAGTGCACCGTCACACCCTGCGCTACCGCATGCGCCGGGTCGCCGAACTCGTCGGCCGTGACCTCGACGACCCGGCGGCCCGTGCCGAACTCTGGATCGCCCTGGCCGTCGCCGGGTGACGGGTCCGCTCGGTGAGCCGGAGCGGGGGCTCCGCCCACAAAGAGGCCGGGGAGCCGGTCACGCCCGGGAGACGTCGGCGACCAGGTAGCGGGAGATGACGGCCTGGGTGACCGTGTCGTAGGTGCTGCTGTCGCGCAGGTGCCCGGCACGTTCCAGGCTGATCGCGCCCTGGGCGGCGGCCCACACGGCATCGGCGATCTTCCTGGGCTGGGTGGGGACGATGTACCCGGCCGAGATGCAGTCGGCGATCACCCGGTCGACGATGTTCAGCGCCGCGCGGGCCAGGGTCCTGGCCCGCTCGCTCGGTACGAAGCCGGGAATCGCGCGCTCGAACATCAGGGCGTAGTAGCCGGGCTCGTCCAGCGCGGCCTCCCGGTAGACGGGGCCGAGCGCTATGAGGTGCTCCAGGGAGTCCCTGCGCGGGGGCACGGCCTCCAGACGCCGCCGGAAGCGCTCGAAGCCTTCCAGGTACAGAGCCTCGGCGAGGCCCTCCTTGCTGCCGAACATGGTGTAGATGACCGTTGTGGAGCACTCCGCCTCGGTGGCGATGCGGCGCATCGACAGGCTCTCGGGGCCGATGGTGACCAGCAACTGGCTGGCGACGTCGAGCAGCCTGGTGCGCAGTTCGTCGTGTGAGGCCCGTTCACCGAGGAGATACGCGCCCTGAAGGCCGCGCGGCGCCGAGGAGGTCATGCGCCCACGCCCTTCCGCTCTGAGTGTTCATTCGGTGACTTAGCCATGATGAAGATCATTTAAACCGGCGCCATGTAAGGAATATCACCGAATGCCCCTCTTTTCGTTACAGGGTCGGGGTGAATGGACCATTGGCCGGAAAGGTGTACCGGTACCGGGATCTTGTGCGGAGTGGAGTAAGACCACATCGGCGCAGGTGACATAGCGTCGAGGTATGGACGTGCGCCCCTTCTGGCTCGCCGGCCGCCCCGCCACAGGCGACGCCGAGCTCACCGTGACCAATCCGCATGACGGCCGAGTCGTCGCCGTCTGCTCCGTGCCGACGGCCGACCAGGTCGAGGAGGCCGTAGCCGCCGCGGCGGCCGTGCGGAAGGAGGCGGCCGCGCTCCCGATCCACGTACGCGCCGACGCCCTCGCGCACGTCTCGCGCCGCCTGGCCGAGCGCGCCGACGAGATCGCCCGCCTCATCAGCGAGGAGAACGGCAAGCCGATCTTCTGGGCCCGCGGCGAGGTCGGCCGTGCGATCTCCACCTTCAGGTTCGCGGCCGAGGAGACCCGTCGCCTCAGCGGCGAGACCATGCGCCTGGACACCGAGGCCGCCTCCGCGGGCCGCCTCGCCTACATCTCGCGCGTCCCGCACGGCCCGGTCCTGGGCATCACCCCGTTCAACTTCCCGCTCAACCTGGTGGCGCACAAGGTGGCCCCGGCGATCGCGGCCGGCGCCCCGATCATCGTCAAGCCCGCCCCGGCGACACCGGTCTCCTCGCTGGTCCTGGGCGAGATCCTGGCCGAGACCGACCTGCCGGAGGGGATGTTCTCGGTGCTCCCGGTGCCCAACGACCGCGCCGGAGGGCTGGTCGAGGACCCGCGCCTGCCCGTCGTCTCCTTCACCGGGTCGGCTCCCGTGGGGTACGCGATCCTGGAGACGGTCCCGCGCAAGCACGTGACCCTGGAACTCGGCGGCAACGCGGCCGCGGTGGTCCTCGCCGACGCCGACCTCGACTGGGCCGCCTCGCGGATCGCCCTGTTCTCCAACTACCAGGCCGGTCAGAGCTGCATCGCCGTGCAGAGGGTGATCGTCGAGGCGTCGGTGCACGACGACTTCGTGGCCAGGCTCGTCCCGGCCGTCGAGGCCCTGGTCGTCGGCGACCCCGCCGACGAGAAGACGCAGGTGGGCCCGCTCGTGTCCGTCGAGGCCGCCGAGCGCGTGGAACAGTGGGTCGGCGAGGCCGTCGCGGCCGGTGCCCGCCTGCTGACCGGCGGCACCCGCGACGGCGCGACCGTCGCGCCGACGGTCCTCGCCGACGTGCCGGCCGACGCCAAGGTCTCCTGCGAGGAGGTCTTCGGCCCGGTGATGATCGTCCAGACGGTGTCCGGAGTGGACGAGGCGTTCGCCACGGTCAACGATTCCAAGTACGGCCTGCAGGCCGGGGTGTTCACCCGCAGTCTCGACAATGCCTTCCGGGCCAACCGGGAGCTTGAGGTCGGCGGAGTGATCATCGGTGACGTGCCGTCGTACCGCGCCGACCAGATGCCCTACGGCGGGGTCAAGGACTCGGGCGTCGGCCGCGAGGGCATCCGCTCGGCCATCGCCGACCTCACCTACGAGAAGGTCATGGTCCTCACCGGCCTGACCCTCTGAGCCCGCCCGGTGCCCCGGTCGCGGTGTCCTGCGGCCGGTTCACCGGCGACGGCACTTCGAACCGGTCGCGGCTTCCGGTGTCAACGAGGCCCGCGCTCCTCCGCACCGGAGCCGCGGGCGCCCGGAGGCCACGGCCGCCTCGATTGTCATGACGTTGCGGCCATGGCGTAGAGCTCCCTGGCCGAGTCGCCGAAGTAGGGGCCGTACATGGTGCGGTGGTCGTCGCTGTATTTGAAACTGCTGACCGAGACGATCGTGCCGCTGCCGGTGGAGGGGTCGAAGCCGCTCAGCCACGGGCCCCCACTGGATCCGGCGGTCATGTCGCAGCGCATCCCCTGGTCGCCGGTCTGCCCGTTCGGGTCGTCGCGGAGCGTGCCCGCGCAGTAGACCAGGTGCTCGCCGTCGTAGGGCGAGTCGGCGGGGAAGCCGAAACCGCTGGCGGGGCGCCCTCTGGGGGTGCCGAAAGCGATCTGTTGACCGCCGACGGCGTCGCCGAGGTGCTTGCCGTCACTGGTGTTGACCGCCACCATGCCGATGTCGTGGCTGTCGTCGCCGCCGCGCGACCAGGGACCCGCGACGAACATGCGGCGCGCGGTGTACTGCCCGTACGGGCGGCGGCCCTGGGAGTAGCCGGGGACGAAGGTCCAGTTGTCGGCCCAGGCGCCGGCGCCGTCCTTGACGCAGTGACCGGCGGTCACGACCAGATCCCTGTTGGCACTCCTGACCGAACTCGCCGAGCACACGAAGTCACTGCCCTTGATGGTCAGGAACACCCGCCCCGTGGTGCGTTCGACCATTCCGCCGGAGGTCCAGCGGGTGCCGGAGGTGCGTGCGGCGGCGCCGTTCGGGCTCCGGTGGGGGGCGACCCCCCGGCCGGCTCGGGCGAAGAGCCGCCCGAGCAACCCGCCGGCCTTCGAGAGCCGGTCGACGGGGAGCGCCGAGGCCATCCGGCGGGGGGTCCAGTAGCCGAGCACGCGCTTTCGCTCCGACGCGGTTGGAGCGATCGTGTGCTCGACGACGTCCGGCATGCCGGACGTCGCGACTTTCGCGGTGAGAAGGGGGACGGGGGCGTTCGCGATCCGCTGCCCGGACTCGGCGGCCGTCTGCCGGATGGCCGTCACGCCGGTCGTCGGGACGCCCAGCAGCCCGGCGACGAGCGGGGCGGCCGCAAGCAGGGGGAGGCTTGAGGTCATGAGGACCGAGTTTGCACTACGGAGAGTGTTTCTGTGATTACTTTAGGGTATTCGGGGGCGTCGAGGGCCCGGTGAGTCTCAGGGGGCGCCGGTTGTCTGGGCGGCCTCGTAGACGGCCTGCGCGTCGGTGCCGAAGTACGGGCCGAACATCCAGCCGGAGGCGAAGTCGTACTTGAAGCTGTTCACCGAGTTCAGGGTGCCCAGGCCGGTGCTCTCGTTGAAGCCGAGGAACCAGGGACCGCCGCTCGACCCGCCGGTCATGTTGCAGTTCAACCCGATGTCGCGGGACATCAGGAAGTCGTCGAAGGCACGTCCGGCGCAGTAGACCAGCTTGGAACCGTCGTAGGGACCGGCCGCCGGGTAGCCGAAGGAGTGCATCTGCGCCCGGCGCGACTGGTTGAAGGAGACGCCCTGGCCGCCGACCACGTCGGTCAGCGACCTGCCGTTCAGCGGGGCCACCACGGCCGAGGCCACGTCGTAGTTGATGTCCTCGGTGTTGTTCCACTGCGGGGTGGTGTAGAGCGTGGTCGCCACCCATGTGCCGTAGGGTCGGTTGCCGTTCTCGTATCCCGGTACGAACACCCAGTTGCTGTGGAAGGCCCCGCCCATCCGCACGCAGTGCCCCGCGGTGATCACGGTGCTCCTGTTCTCACTCGTCACCGCGTTCGCCGAGCACGAGGCGTTGCGGCCCTGGTAGGTGAAGAAGACGCGGCCGGTGGTCTTGGCGATCGCCCCGCCGCGGGTCCACGGCGCGCCGGTGGAGGCGCGGACGGCCGCCGTGCCCTTGGCGGCCATGCCGGTGGCCGGGACGGCCTCGCCGTCCTGCGTGGTCGCGGGGATGGAGACGGGGTCGGCCGCGGCCTGCGCCGCGATCGCCGCCGAGGTGAGGCGGGCACCTTCCTTCTCCGGGATGAGGGTGGCGAGCGGCTGTGCCGCCTCCATCTTCGCCTCCGTCCAGTAGCGCTGGACGGTCCGCTGCTCCGCCTTGGTGTCGGCCGCCTCCTTCTCGACCGGCTGGGGGACGGCCCGCGTCGCGGTGACGCCCCCGCCCGTACCCGGGCCGCCCGCACCCGTGCCCGTGGCGCCGTGCGCGATCGTCGCGGTGAGCAGAGTGCTTCCCGCGACCGCGGTGAGAAGGGGGATGAGTCGTGCTGTGCGTCGCATATGTACCTCCCGAGGCCCGTTGCTGTTCCGGGAAGCTAGTGCGCCGTACGTGCGTATTTCTCAAGATTTACAGCTATTGATATGACGGAATTCGGACTTAAATATCGCCTTTTATCGCGTGTTTCACGTCTAACAGATTTCCGTGTGGATGAGGCCGATTCGACAGCGCGGCCCGAGCCGGGAGAATGGGACGGTGCAGCCAGACACCGTCCGCTCCGTCGTCCTGCTCGGCTCGACCGGGTCCATCGGGACCCAGTCCCTTGACGTCATCGCCCGCAACCCCGGCCGGTTCCGGGTGGTCGCGCTGGCCGCCTACGGTGGCCGGATCGACCTGCTGGCCCGGCAGGCGGCCGAGTTCAGGCCCGACGTGATCGCCGTCGCCGATCCCGCCGCAGTGCCGGAACTGCGCGAGGCCCTGGCCGCGCGCGGGGTGGACGCGCGGGTGCTGGCCGGTCAGGAAGGGGTGGCGGAGGCCGCCTCCTGGCCCGCCGACGTCGTGCTCAACGGCATCACCGGCGCGCTGGGGCTGACCTCCACGCTGGCCGCGCTGGAGGCAGGCCGGGCGCTCGCGCTCGCCAACAAGGAGTCACTGATCGTCGGAGGGCCGCTGGTCAAGCGCCTGGCCAAGCCGGGCCAGCTGATCCCGGTCGACTCCGAGCACGCCGCGCTGGCCCAGTGCCTGTGGGCGGCGGGTCCCACCGGCCCCGACGCCTCCGCCGTGCGGCGCCTGGTCGTCACCGCGAGCGGCGGGCCCTTCCGCGGCAGGTCGCGCGCGGACCTCGCGGAGGTGACCCCCGAGCAGGCACTCGCCCACCCCACCTGGTCGATGGGACCGGTGATCACGGTGAACTCCGCCACGCTCGTCAACAAGGGGCTGGAGGTCATCGAGGCGCACCTGCTCTTCGACATCGGCTTCGAGCGCATCGACGTCGTGGTCCACCCGCAGTCGGTCATCCACTCGATGGTCGAGTTCGTCGACGGCTCGACCATCGCCCAGGCCAGCCCGCCCGACATGCGCCTGCCCATCGCGCTGGCCCTCGGCTGGCCCGAGCGGGTCGCCGACGCCGCGCCCGGCGTCGACTGGACCGCCGCCCACACCTGGACGTTCGAGCCGCTCGACGACGGAGCCTTCCCCGCCGTCGCGCTGGCCCGCCACGTCGGCGCGGCCGGCGGCACGGCACCGGCCGTCTACAACGCCGCCAACGAGGTCTGCGTCGAGGCGTTCCTGGCCGGTCGGCTGCCCTTCCTCGGCATCGTCGACACCGTGGCCTCGGTGGTCTCCGAGCACACCGTCACCGAGGCCGGATCGGTGGCCGAGGTGCTCGATGCCGACTCCTGGGCACGGATAAGGGCACGGGAGCTCACCGGGACTGCCTAGACTGGTGAGCGTCGTCGACTCTTCAAGGGCTGAAAATGACTTCTGTTGCTCTCGGAATCCCGTCCGTAAGGACCAGGCCGATCGCCGAGCGACGCATATCTCGTCAGATCATGGTCGGCTCCGTCCCCGTGGGCGGGGACGCGCCGGTCTCCGTCCAGTCGATGACCACCACGGTCACCGCCGACGTCAACGCGACGCTCCAGCAGATCGCCGAGCTGACCGCCTCGGGCTGCCAGATCGTCCGGGTCGCGGTCCCCTCGCAGGACGACGCCGACGCGCTGCCGACCATCGCCAGGAAGTCGCAGATCCCGGTGATCGCCGACATCCACTTCCAGCCGAAGTACGTCTTCGCCGCGATCGAGGCGGGCTGCGCGGCGGTCCGGGTCAACCCCGGCAACATCAAGAAGTTCGACGACAAGGTCGGTGAGATCGCGCGGGCCGCCGCCGACCGCGGTGTGCCGATCAGGATCGGCGTCAACGCCGGCTCGCTCGACCCCCGCCTGCTCCAGAAGTACGGCAAGGCCACCCCCGAGGCGCTGGTGGAGTCGGCGCTCTGGGAGTGCTCGCTCTTCGAGGAGCACGGCTTCCGCGACATCAAGATCTCCGTCAAGCACAACGACCCGGTCGTGATGGTCCAGGCATACCGCCTGCTCGCCGCCCGGTGCGACTATCCGCTCCACCTCGGTGTCACCGAGGCGGGCCCGGCCTTCCAGGGCACGGTCAAGTCCGCCGTCGCCTTCGGGGCCCTGCTCGCCGAGGGGATCGGCGACACCATCCGCGTGTCGCTGTCCGCCCCGCCGGTCGAGGAGGTCAAGGTCGGCAACCAGATCCTGGAGTCGCTCAACCTGCGCGAGCGCGGCCTGGAGATCGTCTCCTGCCCCTCCTGCGGGCGCGCCCAGGTCGACGTCTACACCCTGGCCGAGCAGGTCCAGGCGGGGTTGGAGGGGCTGAAGGTCCCGCTCCGCGTCGCGGTGATGGGGTGCGTCGTCAACGGCCCCGGTGAGGCCCGCGAGGCCGACCTCGGTGTCGCCTCCGGCAACGGCAAGGGCCAGATCTTCGTCAAGGGCGAGGTCATCAAGACCGTTCCCGAGTCGCAGATCGTGGAGACCCTGATCGAGGAGGCGCTGCGCCTCGCCGAGCAGATGGGCGTGGAGGTCGACCTCGACGACGACGTCACGGGCCCCCAGGTCGTCGTCGGCTAGGCACCGTCCCGCTTCCCGCACCTGTCCGCCCCCCGGTCGCTCTCTCGCCGCCGGGGGCGCACCTTTTGCGGGGTGCTCTCCGCCGGAGATTTCCGTTTTCCGGTCTCCGTAGCCTCCGTGGCCGTTTGCGGTGTTCTGCTGGCCCACCTGGTGGCGCCGTCCGACCTGGGGTCATTACACTTAGCAATCATCTGACTACACTTTGCTAGATATCCGGTTGTGTCCCGGGTGAATCGCGCCACCTCCGGGAGACCATCGCCTCTGCCGTACGAGTAGGGGGACCGCACAGTGAAGAAGAGGGTCGTCGGGATTGCCGCGAGCATCGCGATGCTGGCAGCCGCGGTGGGAGTGCCGCAAGGGGCGGTGGCCCAGGGGGCGGTGGCCCAGGGCAGGGAGGAGCTGGTCTGGGGGCCCTGCGAGGGCGGGACCTCGGTGCCCGGGGTGATGCCGTCCGTTCCCGGGCAGCGGGCGGACAGCCGGATGGAGTGCGCCACGCTGAGTGTGCCGCTCGACTACGACAACCCGTACCAGACCATCAACATCGCCCTGAACCGGATCAGGGGGAGGGCCACCCACGACCGTCTCGGCGCGCTGCTGGTCAATCCAGGCGGTCCCGGGGCGTCCGGGCGCGATCTGGTCAAGGGCGTCGTGGCAGGGCTTCCCGGCGGCCTGGCCGACCGGTTCGACGTGATCGGTTTCGACCCGCGCGGGGTGGGGGCCAGCGAGCCGGCGCTGAGCTGTGTCGATCCCGTGGAGTACTACAAGCCGCCCCGTCCCGACCAGGTGCCGGTCACCAGGCGGGACGAGAGCGTGCTCATCGACCGGGCCCGCGAGTACGCCCAGGCGTGCGGCGTCCGGTGGGGCTGGATGCTGCCCCACATGACCACGGAGAACTCCGCCAGGGACATGGACCTGATCAGGGAGGCGCTCGGCGAGTCGAAGATCAGCTTCCTGGGCTACTCGTACGGGACCTACCTGGGCGCGGTCTACGCGACGCTCTTTCCCGACCGGCTCAGGCGGCTCGTCCTGGACAGCGTGGTGGATCCGCGCGGTATCTGGTACCGCTCGAACCTGAGCCAGAGCATCGCCTTCCAGAGCAGGCACCGGGAATTCCTCAGATGGATCGCCCGTCACAATCCGGTCTACCGGCTGGGCACCACCGAGAGGGCCGTCTCCTTCGCCTGGGACGCCATGCGTACCCGGTTGGGCGGCCACCCCGCGGCGGAAGTGATCGGCCCGAGCGAGCTCGACGACCTCTACACCGTCGGCGGCTACTCCGACGCCGTCTGGCCGCAGCTGGCCAAGGCATTCTCCGCCTACGTCAAGAAGGGGGAGACGGCACTCCTGCTCAACGCCTACCGCAAGCACGCGGAGAACGACGCCAAGGACGAGAACAACTACGCCGTCTACCTGGCGGTGCAGTGCAGCGACGCGGTCTGGCCGCGCGACTGGACACGCTGGCGGACGGACATGACCAGGGCCAACGCCAGGGCACCCTTCCTCACCTGGCCCAACGCCTGGTACAACGCGCCGTGCGCGTTCTGGCCCGTGCAGGGAGGCACCCCCGTGCGGGTGCACGACAGCACCATGCTGCCACCGGTCATGCTGATCCAGGGCGAGCGCGACGCCGCCACCCCGTACGCGGGGGCGCTGCGGATGCGTACCCTGCTCCGCGGCTCCCGGCTGCTGGCCGTGCCCGGTGGCAACCACGGGATCTCGCTCAACGGGAACGCCTGCGTCGACCGTCGCCTGGCCGCCTACCTGCGGGACGGCACCCTTCCCGGTGGAGCACGGCGGGACTCCGGCAGCCCGGACGCCCGTTGCCCCGGCCTGCCGCTGCCGGTGCCCGTGCCGGTGATCGGACCCTCGCCCGTCCGGGTGCCCGCCGGGCACCCGGGGGGAAGGGCGATCTAGCAGGTAGATGAGATGCTCTGTGTTGGTTCCTGCCAAAATCGAGGGGGTCGCGTAGGCTGAGCATGTGATGCTGCGTACAACGGCGTCGCGCGTGCTCGACGACAACGATCGAGACGAGGTCCTGGCGCTTCTCGACATCGACCCCGTCGGTAACGTTTTCGTCGCCTCCAGGGTCCGTTCTGTCGGGCTCAATCCGGCCAGACTCGGTGGCCAGATGTGGGGGTTCGGGCCGCGCGGTGGCCTGACCTCCCTCTGTTACGCCGGGGCGAACCTGGTTCCGGTCAACGCCGGTACCGACGCCGTCTACGCCTTCGCCGAACGCGCACGCAAGCAGGGCCGCCGCTGTTCCTCGATCGTCGGCCCGGCCGACGCGGTCGAGGTGCTCTGGGAGCGGCTGGAGCCGCACTGGGGAGCCGCCCGTGCGATCCGCTGGGCGCAGCCGCTCATGGTGACCACGGAGCCGTCGCCGCTCCCGGCCGACCCGCTGGTGCGGCGGGTCCGGCCCGACGAGTTCGACATCCTGCTGCCGGCCTGCGTGGCGATGTTCACCGAGGAGGTGGGCGTCTCCCCTGAGCTGGGGGACGGCGGAGCCCTCTACCGGTCCCGGGTCGCCGAGCTGATCAGGATCGGCAGGTCGTACGCCCGCATCGAGGGGGGCAGGGTCGTCTTCAAGGCCGAGATCGGCGCGGTGACGCCGCACGCCTGCCAGATCCAGGGCGTCTGGGTCCACCCCGACCTGCGTGGCCGCGGCCACGCGGTGTCAGGGATGGCCGCGGTGGTCAAGCACGCGCTCGACTACTTCGCGCCGGTGGTCTCGCTGTACGTCAACGACTACAACGCCCCGGCCAGGGCCGCCTACCGCAGGGCCGGTTTCGTCGAGGTCGGCACCTTCATGTCCGTGCTCTTCTGACCGGCGTCCCGCCGCTCCGGGCGGATCGCCGGTCTTCGAGCGACTCGGCCACCGGCGGATCGAGGTCGAGACCGTGCGCCTGGACGACCGGACGCTCACTCGTGTCCGGATGCCCGAGCCGCTTTCCGGGCTCGGCTCAGGGGCTGCGGACCAGGCAGGTCACGAGGTGCTCCAGCTCCGCCTCCGGGTCGGCGGTGAGACCGGCGTGGACCGGGCCCGTCTGCACGATCGTGCTGCGCGGGGCGGTCAGCCAGCGGAACCGGCTGCCCAGCGGCTCCTCGGTCAGCGGTCCCTCGTCGCCGCCGCAGGAGCGCCGGTAGACGTCGAGCGCGTGCCGTACGCCGTCGAGGTCCACCTGGGGATCGAGGGCGCGCAGGCGTGCCTCGTCCAGTTCCACGCGGGCGCACAGGTAGCCGCGTGGCTGGCAGTAGAGCAGCACGCCGGCGTTGATCAGCTCGCCGCGCTCCACCCGGGGGATGACCCGGATGATCGCGTACTCGTAGACGTCCTTCACCGGGTGTCCTTCCAGAACGCGCCCACCGAGCCGGGCTTTCCCTGCTGAGCCGCCGAGTCCTGACCGGAGGCGGCCGAGGGAGCCGGCAGCCAGGTGCGCGGGCCCTGGGCGCGGGTCAGCAGGTGCTCGACGTACGCCTGCCGCACGGCCTGCGCCCCGTCGAACCCCGGCTCGTTCTCCAGCCACTCGTCGGGAACCTCGTCCACCACCCCGTCGAGCAGGTCCCTGGTGATCCTCTCGCTGAACTCGGCGTCGGCCTCGGACATCCGGGTGGCGAAGGGGGCCATCACATGGTCGCGCGCGTCGAAGCCGCGCAGCGGGTCGGCCGAGGGCCAGTTGTGGTGGAACCAGAGCGCGGCGCCGTGGTCGATCAGCCAGGTGTCGCCGTGCCACAGGAGCAGGTTCGGGTTGCGCCAGCTCCGGTCGACGTTGTGGATCAGCGCGTCGAACCAGAGCAGGCGGGAGGCGAAACCGGGCTCTGGAGGCCAGGCCAGCGGCTCGAAGCCCAGCGCGCCCGGCAGGAAGTCGACGGCCAGGTTGTTGCCCTCGCTGGCCTTGAGCAGGTCCTGGATCTCCTCGTCCGGCTCGCGGGCGCCGAGCTGTGGATCGACGTCGATCACCTTCAGCTCGGGCGTGCGGAAGCCGAGACGCCGGGCCAGCCCGGCGGACACGATCTCCGCCACCAGGACCCGGCGGCCCTGGCCGGCGCCGCGGAACTTCACGACGTGCGTGCCGAGGTCGTCCGCCTCCATGACCCCGGGGAGCGAGCCGCCCTCCCGCAGGGGCGTCACGTAACGGGTGGCTTTGATCTTTTCGAGCACCCGGCCAGGCTATCGGCTCGGGCCGCCGGGCGATCGGCCACCCGGCACGCGGGCCCGGCCGGGGCACACTGTGCCGGTTCGGTGCGGTGATCACCACCGCGGCCCGATACGGGGCCGTGCCGTGTCGGGCGAGGCGTCACATCTTCGAGACGACCTCCTCGGCGAAGCGCTCCATGGTGGCTATCTTGAGCTCGATGCCCTCGCCGTACCCGGCCTTCTCCTCGGGGGTGGCGAGCCACCAGGGCGCGGCCATCGTTCCGGTCACCCCCTTGTCGGCGAAGCGGCGGTAGGTGGCGGCGTCGGGCATGACCGCGAGCGGCGCGATGATCTGCAGGGCGTCCTCCGCCCTGCCGTACTCCTTGAGGTAGCGCCGCAGGTCGGCGAGGACCGGGTCGAGCTGCTCCTCGGTGTAGATCCGGTTGCCCATCCAGCCGTCGCCCGTCCTGGCCGCGCGGCGCAGCGCCGCCTCGCTGTCGCCGCCGACGAAGAACGGCACGGGCACGGAGGGTACGGGGGAGATCGAGAGCGGGCCGTAGTCGTAGTGGGTGCCGTGGTGGGTGACGGTGCCGCCGGCCCAGAGTTCGCGCAGGGCCGGGATCATCTCGTCCAGCCTGCGACCCCGGGTGTGGAAGTCCTGGCCTGTCTGGACGAACTCCTCCTTGCACCAGCCGACGCCGACGCCGAAGGTCACCCGGTTCCCGGACAGGACCGCGGCCGTGGAGACCTGCTTGGCGACGGTGAACAGATCACGGGCCGGGGCGATGTAGACGTTGGGCGCGAAACGCAGGGTGGTGGTGACGGCGGCCATCGCGCCGATCGTCACCCACACGTCCGGCCAGTGCGTCCCGGCGTTCCAGCGGGGGGCACCGGTTCTGGAATAGGGATAGGGCGACTCGAAATCGGCATAGAAGATGTGGTCCGACAGGGTGAGCGTGTGAATGCCGCACCGCTCCGCGGCCCTGGCCAGTTCGACGAACTGGCCGGTCTCGACGAATGACGCTCCAAGCCAGAACTGCACGGATCCTCCCGGGCTCCGAAACGCTGAAATTTCGATAGATGTCCCCCGGGGGAGCCGGGGGACGTCTGCGGGTGCCGTCCCTGTCCTTACTTCCCACCGGGATTCCCGACGGGGATTTCCCGGAGGGTGGGGACCTCTGGAGGGCCGGATCGGCGAAAGGTCAGTCGGAGAACTCGGGGATGACCTTGGTGGCGAACAGCTCCAGGTTGCGCTTGACGGTGTCGAGGGGCAGGACGCCCTGCTGCCCCTGCATGAACAGGCCGAACCACTCCAGGTTCGGCATCCGGTCGAGCATGCGCTGGATGCCGCGCTTGACGTCGTCGGGGCCGCCGAGCAGGGCCATCTCGACCTCGTTCATGCGCTTGAAGTCGCCCTTCTCGGGGCTGATCGGCTGGTGCCTGTCGTCCTCCTTCTTACGCAGGACCTCCAGGTAGCCGAACGGCCCGAAGAAGGCGGCGAAGTCCTTCTGCATGCTCTTGCCGTAGGTGGCGATGGCCTCCTCCTTGGTGTCGGCCATTCCGACGATCTTGAGGATGCCGGTGTGCTCGCCCAGCTTGTAGTCACGGCCGCACTTGGCCGACTCCTCCTGGTAGAGCCTGGCCTTGGCGGCGTGATCGTCGGGGTTCGGGGTGAACATCCACGGCAGGATGTCCTCCTGCGCCGCCCTGACCACCGAGCGGTCGGAGATGGTGAACGGCTGCCACAGTTCCGGGTGGGGGTTCTGGTACGGCCGGGGGCAGACCGAGATCGCCTGGATCTTCCCGTCGTCGTCGAGCTCGCCCGGGGCGCCGAAGGCCCTGGTCCACTCCTGCGCGGGCCAGCCCTCGATCCCGTCGAAGGGCGAGGGGACCTCGTAGTCGAGCACGTCGGACTTGTAGCGGAGCGTCTCCTGGGTCCACGCCATCTTCATGATGTTCAGCACCTCGCCGAACACATCGAAGTTGCGGTTGTCGGAGTTCGACCCGTCGGACCTGGCGGCCGAGGCGTGCCAGCGCTGCCCCAGCACGTTCATCCAGCGGTTCTGGTAGCCGCGGGCCACGCCGAGCCGGAGCCGGCCCTTGCTGAACTGGTCGAGCAGGGCCACGTCCTCGGCCGCCCTGATCGGGTCCCAGGCGGGCAGCACCAGGCCGAGCGGGGCGAGCAGGATGCGCTCGGTCCTGGCCGCCAGGTCGGTGAGGAACATCAGCGGGTTGACCGAGAACTCGAAACCCTCGGAGTGGAAGTGGTGCTCGGTCATCATCAACGCGTCGAAACCGATCTGGTCGGCGTGGACGGCGATCTCGCGCACCTCGTCCAGCAGCCTCTGGTACGACTCGGTGTCGCGCCCGATCGGCCTCCTGGCCTTCGCGTTCTCCTCCTGGCTGTAGCCCGAGCCGGGGATCTGCGGGTTGAGCATCAACGAGAACTTCACGGCAGGCTCCTTAGCCAGTTGGTGACGACGATGAGGAACTCGCCCGGACGTTCCTCGTGCAGCCGGTGACCGCTGCCCTCCCAGGTGACCGCCTTGGAGTGCGGGTTCTTGAACAGTCCGGCCTCCCAGGTCGCCTGGGAGGGGTCGAACCAGAAGGTGAGCACCGGGCAGGTCCGGCGCGCGAGGTATTCGTCGGAGTTGGGGCGCAGGCCGAGCGCGTCCGGACCGCCGAACATCGCCTCGAACGCCTGGAGCAGTACGTGCGGAGGAGTGGCGAGGATCCGGCGCCGGTGCCACTCGCGCAGCCACTCGGGCGTGGCGGCGGTCTGGGTCCACTCGTCGTTGCGCAGTGAGACCCCCACGACGTCCTCGCGCATCTGCTCGATCAGGGTGGGGAGGTATTCGCTCAGCGCCCCCGCGAAGCCGTAGCCGGGATCGACCGTGACCAGCGCCCTGACCAGCGAGGGATACTCCACGGCGAGGTGGGAGACGATCTGGCCGCCCATCGAGTGGCCGATGGCGACACAGGACTCCACGCCCAGGGCCGCGCAGAGCCCGGCGAGGTCGTCCGCCATCCGCCGGGGGGTGTTGCCCTCCTCGGGCGCGGAGGAGTAGCCGTGCCCGCGCATGTCCACCGCGATCACCCGATGGTCCCTGGCGAGGGTGGGAATGTGGTGGACCCACTCGTGGGAGTCGGCGCCCAGACCATGGACGAGCAGCAGCGTCGTGTCGCCGGAGCCGTCGTCGGTGTGGAACAGCCGGACGTCGCCCAGATCCGTGAACGCCATCAGCGTCCTCCCGTGAGGATTGCCGTGTCCGCCGGCCGCGGTGCTCAGCCGTGCCCGGTGAACGCCTCGTCTTTGGTGACGTGAGCAAGCTACCCTAGGGATGATAAACGAGCAATCGCTTGGTTAACCAAGCGGGTCCGCTTGGCCGGGGCGTTCCCCCCGGCAACCTGGGCGGACGGCTGGGATACGGGACAGAATGTCCGGCGAAGACGGGGTGTCCGGCCGAGAGGCGAGACGCCCGTCGAAGGTCCGGGCGTGAAGACGGAGGCGCTGATGCGGCTGGGTGTCACGATGTTCGCCACCGACCGGTCCATGCCGGTCTCCGAACTGGCCGGGGCGGCCGAGGAGCGCGGGTTCGCCTCCCTCTACCTGCCGGAGCACACGCACATCCCCATCTCCCGCCGTACGCCCCCGGCCGCGGGACAGGCGGTGCTCCCCGAGGAGTACCGGCGTACGCTCGACCCGCTCGTCGCGCTCTCCCACGCCGCCGCCGTGACGAGCGAGATCACCCTCGGCACCGGCATCATGCTCGTCGCCCAGCGCGAACCCCTGGTCACCGCCAAGGCCGTCGCCACCCTCGACCACCTCTCCGGCGGCCGGGTGGTGCTCGGCATCGGGTTCGGCTGGAACGTCGAGGAGGTCGAGGATCACCTTGGCCCGCAGGGTTTCCGTTCCCGCCGCGACGTGGCCCGCGAGCACATGCTGGCGATGAAGGCCCTGTGGAGCCGGGAGGAGGCCGGTTTCGACGGCCGCCACGTCGGCTTCGAGCCCTCCTGGTCCTGGCCCAAGCCGATCTCCGGTCCCCCCGTCTACGTGGGCGGGGCCGCGGGCCCCAAGCTCTTCGCCCACGTCGCCGAGTACGCCGACGGCTGGATGCCGATCGGCGGCCGGGGCATCAGGGCCGCCCTCCCCGCCCTGCGCGAAGCCTGCGACAAGGCGGAACGCGAGATGGCCAAGGTCATCCCCTTCGGCACGCTCCCCAACGCGGAGAAACTCGACTACTACTCCGAACTGGGCATCGAGGAGGTCGTACTCAGCCTTCCCAGCGCCGAGGCCGACCGGATCCTCCCCATCCTCGACGAGTACACGGCCTTCCTCCGCTGACCGGCCGCAGTCCGGGCATTCCCGGTGGGCACGAGGTCGTGGACCCGTTCAGGTCGCCGACTCCGGGGGAATGGCGCGCCGGGGCCTGGCCCCGCGGGCCGTACCGGATGGCCGGCCCGGCACCGGCTCTGTGCTGGGCGTTGGCGATTCGGGAGGTGTGTCGGGACTTGCCCTGACCTGAGCATCACATGAATATCACGGTGAGGGAGAGAAGACCTGTCTGCCCGTTGACTGTCGGCGATGCTTCTTCTTGAGTGAGAAGGGTGGCGGCGAGGGGAGGCTCGCGTGCCGTATGCGCAGCCGCTCAGAACGGGGGATCCGGCGGCGCTCGGTGAGTACGAGATCATCGGGCGGCTCGGAGAGGGAGGCCAGGGAGTGGTCTATGTCGGGGTGCGCCCCGACACCGGATCAGAGCCCTACGCGGTCAAGCTTCTGCACGGCTCGGTGGGGGAGAACCCTGAGATCTTCCTGCGCGAGGTCGAGCTGGCGAAGCAGGTGGCCCGGTTCTGCACGGCCCAGATGATCGACGCCGGGCTGGACGGCGACCGGCCCTACATCGTCAGCGAGTACGTCGACGGCCCGTCGCTCCACCGCGAGGTCGCGGTCAGCGGGCCCCGCGAGGGGGGCCGGCTGGAGCGTCTGGCCATCGGCACGGCCACCGCGCTCGCGGCCATCCACCGGGCCGGGATCGTGCACCGCGACTTCAAACCGCAGAACGTGCTGCTCGGTCCGGACGGGCCGAGGGTCATCGACTTCGGGCTGGCCAGGGCGCTGGACGCGGCGGCCACCCAGAGCGGGCGCGGTGCGGGTACTCCGGCCTACATGGCGCCCGAGCAGGTGGAGGGCGCCGAGATCAACCAGGCGGCCGACGTCTTCGCCTGGGGCGCCACGATATGTTTCGCGGCCAACGCCCAGGCGCCCTTCGGCCAGGACTCGATCGCGGCGGTCCTGAACCGGATCCTCACCGCGGCCCCGCAACTGGGGCGCCTCGACGGGCTGCTCGGCGCGCTGGTGGTCGACTGCCTGGACAAGAATCCCGGTAACCGTCCCAGCAGCCGGGAGCTGCTGCTCGCGCTGCTCGGCAACGACGGGCACAGGTCGGTGCTCGACTCCCGGACCCCTCCAGTGCCCGGCGGTCTCGCCCTGCGGGCCGGCTCCGGCGAGCCTGACGTCTCAGACCCGTCCGGCGTGTCCGATCCCGCTGATTCCTCGGATACGCCCGGTTCCTTCGATGTGCCGGGCCTCGCGGGGAGGTCGCGCACCTCCGGGTCCGCCTGGCGGGCGATGTCCGGTGGGCGCGGGCACTTCACCGAAGGCGAGGACTTCGACGAGCCCCGCACTCACCCGGGGCGGGCGGCCACCAGGGCGTCGATGGCGGTCTCCGGGGCGCTGCTGGTGAGCGCCGCGGTGCTGGTGGGGGTGCTGGTCCCGGCACTGAGCGGTGTCACCCCGAAAGGCGCGGCGGTACCGCCGGCGGTGCCGGTGGTGGAGAGCAGTCCCCAGGTCGAGACGGCGCCGCAGCCGAGCAGGACGAGCCCGCCGGTCAGGCCGCTCCCGACGAATCCGGCCAAGCCGCCGCGCGCGGAGGGTGTCAGATCCTCCCCGCTGCCACCGTCCGAGGTCACGACGGTCGTGCCGGCCCTCGTCGGGCTGGACCGTTCCGGGGCGGCGCGCCTGATCAAACAGGCCGGGCTGGTCGCCGGGACCGTCCAGGAGGTCAACTCCGACCGGCCGGTCGGGGAGGTGCTCGCGAGCAACCCGGTGGCGGGGACCACACTGCCGAGGAAGGGCAAGGTCAACCTGGAGGTCTCCGCGGGGATCCAGGTGCCCACGCTGGTCGGCCTCGCCAGGAGTGCCGCCCAGGCGGCGCTTACCCAGGCCGGGCTGGTCGCCGGAGGGGTGAGTACGCGCTGCTCGGACCAGCCGGCCGGGCGGGTGCTGGCGAGCACCCCCGGTGCGGGCAAGCGCGTCTCGCCGGGCAGCGCGGTGGCGCTCGTCATCTCCAGGTACGGCGTTCCGGTGCCGTCGATCACCGGCCAGAGCGCGGCCGATGCCTCGAACACGCTCGGCGGGGCGGGTTTCGCGGTACGGACCCGGGCGCGGCTGGTCACCGACGACGCTCAGGACGGTGTGGTGCTGGCGCAGAGCGTGGCGCCGGGCACCTGTGCCCGGCCGGGCGCGACGGTTGTGATCACGGTCGGTGTGGCGGGCCAGAGCGGGCCTGGTCCGGGGCCTGGTCCGGGGCCGAGCCACGGTCCGGGGGAGACCACCGCGCCTCCCGATCCTCCCGACTCGCCGGATCCGGTGCCCGGGGAGGCGGCCCCGTCGGGATGACGGCGTCCCGGTACGGCGGCGGGCCGGGGCGATGGGCGCCCGCGGGGGAGCGGGGAACTCGGGTGTGGTGTTCGCGGGGCGGCGGGGTAGCAGTCAGATGGCGGCCAGGGCGGTGGCCAGCAGGGCCTTCCTGACGTCCTCCTGGGGGAGGTCGATCGTCTTGACCACCCCGTACTGGAGCGACCCCAGCAGGGCCCAGGCCCAGACCCGGCGGTCGGGATCGGGGTCGGGGCCGGCCAGCCGGTGGTAGATCTCGTCACGGAAGGCGCGGATGATCTCGCCGGGGGAGCCGGGTGGCGCGTCGTCGGCGCCGCCGATGTCCTCCATGATCAGCCGGATGATCGCCCGGTACCTGACCACGAAGGTCACCAGAGCCTCGACGAAGGCGCGGTCGTCGTCGAAGTCGCTCTCGATCAGGACCATGATGTCCTCGGCGGCGGGGGCGAGCAGCTCGGTGGCCAGCCGGTCCTTGGGATGGAAGTGGTAGGCGACGGCGGTCTTCGTCAGGCCGACGGCCGCGGCGATGTCGGCCAGCGAGGTCGCCGCGTAGCCGCGCTCGGCGAACAACCGGCGAGCGGCGTCGAGGATCCGGCCGCGCGTGTCGTGTCCATGTTCAAGTGTGGTCATCGTCTCAATCCCACGCTATTGGGAGTATTTCCCAGTTTGCGCGCCTACTCTCGTATCGTAGGTTCTGTACGGCCGTACAGTACGGCGTTTCAGGCACATTTCAGACTTTAATAGGGCGGTCACCGAATGTCTGGTTTGCTGGGGCGGCTGGGGAGTTGGTGCGCGCGGCATGGCAAGGCGGTGCTGGCGCTGTGGGTCGTCGTCGCGGCACTGCTGATGGCGGGCTCGGTGCTGTTCCCCGGACCGGCCACCAACGACACCAGCCTCCCCGGCACCGACGCCCAGCGGGCGATGGACCTGCTGAAGGACGGCTTCGGCCCCGGTTACGAGATGGGTGGTTCGGTCCAGCTCGTCCTTTACTCTCCCGACGGCTCCCTCATCGCCGAGCCGAGGAAGAGCGCGGTGGAACGTGCCGCGGAGCAGATCCGCAAGGTCCCGCACGTGGTGGAGGTGACCCCTCCCTCCCGGACGGGCGGGATCGCGCCCAGCCTGGAGATCGGTTTCATCGCGGTCAAGCTTGAGGGGCACGACACCACCAAGACGGCCGAGACCGCCAAGCTCCTCGTCGAGGCGGCCGAGCCCGCGCGGGCGGCGGGCCTGGAGGTCGTGCCCGCCGGCTCGTCGAGCCCGGCGAACAAGGAGATCAAGACCGGGACGAGCGAGATCATCGGAGTGATCTGCGCGCTGCTGGTCCTGCTGTTCGCGTTCGGCACCCTGGTCGCCGCGATGATCCCGATCTTCGTCGCGCTGGTCAGCATCGCGACCGGGCTCGGCACGATCGGCCTGCTCGGTCACCTGGTGGACGTGCCCAAGCAGGCGCCGATCCTGGCGACGATGATCGGCCTCGGCGTCGGCATCGACTACGCGCTCTTCCTGCTCAGCAGGCACCGCAAGCTGCTGGCCGACGGTGTGCCCGTCCACGAGGCGATCCGCCGGGTGGTCGCCAGCTCCGGCGGTGCGGTGGTGTTCGCCGGCGGCACGGTGATCATCGCGCTCAGCGCGCTCATGCTCGCCGACTTCCCCATGCTGCAGACGCTCGGCTGGATCACCGGCATCTCGGTGGTCTGCGCGGTGCTCACCGCCGTCACGCTGGTCCCCGCGCTGCTCGGGATGCTCGGGCACCGGGTCAACGCGTTCCGCCTGCCGTTCATGGGGCGCCGGGGCAGCCACGGCTCCTCCGGCTGGGCCTCGCTGGGCAACTGGGTGGCCAGGCGTCCCTGGAGCGTGCTCGCGCTCAGCGTCGTGCTCCTGGGAGCGCTCGCCGCCCCCGCCCTGGGACTCAAGCTGGGCACGCTCGACAACGGCTACGGCGATCGCGGCACCGACGCGCGGCGCTCCTACGAACTGCTGCAGGCCGGGTTCGGGCCCGGCATGAACGGCCCGCTCGTCGTGGTGGCGGATCTGGAGACCCCGGTCGTCGACCGGAAGCCCGTCCCGGCCATATTGCAGAACCTGAAGGACCGCGTCGCGGACGTCGAAGGGGTGGCCCATGTCGGCGACCCGGTTCTCAACGAGCGCGGTACGGCGGCCCTGGTGCAGGCGATCCCCGACTACGCCCCCAGCGACCCCCGGGCGCTGGAGGTGGTCAAGGCGGTCCGCGCGATCGAGCTCAACGGAGCCAAGGTGCACGTGGGCGGTGAGGTCGCGGGCATGGCCGACGCCAACTCCAAGATCGCCGGGCGTACCCCGCTGGTCGTCGGCGTCGTGGTCCTGCTGAGCGCGCTGTTGTTGCTCCTGGCGTTCCGCTCGCCGGTCGTCGCACTCAAGGCCGCGGTGATGAACCTGGTCTCGCTCGGCGCCGCGTTCGGCGCGCTCTCGCTGGTCTTCTCCCTGGGGTTGGGCAGTGGCCTGGTCGGCATGGACCCGCCGGTCAACGTGGACGCCTCCTATCTGAGCACGCTCTTCTTCACCGTGCCGATCGACAGCTACATCCCGCTGATGCTGTTCGCGATCCTGTTCGGCCTGTCGATGGACTACGAGGTCTTCCTGCTCACCGCCGTGCGGCAGGCGTACCTGAGGCACGGCGACAACCGCAGGGCGGTGGCCGAGGGGCTGGGGTCGACCGGCCGGGTGATCACTTCCGCCGCTCTGATCATGGTCTCGGTCTTCGTCGCGTTCGTCGCCTACCCCGACCCGATGGTAAAGATCTTCGGTGTCGGCCTGGCGGTGGCCATCGCGGTGGACGCCACGATCATCAGGGGGCTGCTGGTCCCGGCGACCATGGTCCTGCTCGGCAGGTTCAACTGGTGGTGCCCCGCCTGGCTGGACCGTCTCCTGCCCAATCTCTCCGTCGAGGGGCAGGAGGAGGACGAGGAGATCGAGGAGCCGAGCAGGGAACTCGTCGGCGCGGGTCGCGGCTGAGCCGAAGCGGCGACCGGGTAGGCCGTGCACGAGGGCGGCGGTCAGTCGAAGACGATGACGCTGCGGGCCACCGCCCCCTCGCGGACGTGCCGGATCGCCTCGTTGATCTCCTCCAGCGGGAGGCGCTCGCTGACCAGGCGATCGAGGTCGAGGCGGCCGCGCAGGTACTGCTCGGCGAGCATGGGCAGGTCCCTGATCGGGGCGGCGTCGCCGCCCTGGGTGCCCATCAGGCGCCTGGAGGCGAACAGCAGGCCCGGCTCGACACTGAGCGGCTCGCCCTGCGGCGGGCTGCCGACCATCACCGTCGTGCCGCCGGGCTGGGTGGAGGCGAGGGCGGCGCCGAGCACGCCGGCCACGCCGGTCACGTCGAAGGCGTAGTCCACGCCGCCCCTGACGATCTCGCCCACCTGCTTGGGCAGGTCGGTGACGAGGATCGTGTGGGTGGCGCCGAACTCCTCGGCCAGCTTCAGCTTCTGTTCGGCCACGTCCGCGGCGACGATGGTGGTGGCTCCGGCCAGCGCGGCGCCCTGGACGACGTTCAGCCCGACCCCGCCGCAGCCGACCACCAGCACGCTGGAGCCGGGGGTGACCTGCGCGACGTTCAGCACCGCGCCGACGCCGGTGATCACCCCGCAGGCCAGCAGGCACATGGTGTCGAACGGCGCGTCTTTTGCGATCTTCACGCACATCGCCTCGTTGACCACGGCGTACTCGGCGAACGAGCCGATGCCGATCATCGTCCTGGCGCCGTCGCCGTCCACGGTGATCCGGGTACCGCCGTCGCGCATCGTGCCCATGATGGCCGCCATCCTGGCGGGGCCGCCGCACAGGTGGAACCGGCCGGCGCCGCAGTTGCGGCAGCGCCCGCAGGCGCCGTTCATCGCGATGATCACATGGTCACCGGGTCTGACGCCGGTCACCCCGGCTCCGGTGCTCTCCACGATCCCGGCGCTCTCGTGGCCGAGTACGAAGGGGAGCCGTCGCACCACCGGGCTCTTGCCGTCCAGCGCCTTGATGTCGGACCCGCAGACGCCGGACGCCTTGATCCGCACCCGCACCTCGCCGGGTCCCGGGTCGGCTATCTCGACCTCGCGTACCTCCAGCGCCGTGCCGAACCCGGTGAGTACGGCCGCACGCATCAACATGTCCGCTCCCGTCGAGCCGAGGGTCCCGTGCGCTCCGCACGTCGGCCCGGAGCGGCATTATAAGCAAGCAATTGCTTGGTTATCCACCCTGTCGGGGCACCGCTCTGCCTTCCAGGTGGTCGAGTGGCCCGTGTGGGGGGTGTGGTGATCTTCCATTGACACCCCCGGATGCCAAATCTACGCTGACGAAACCAAGCGAGCGCTAGGCCAAATTGCGTCGAGTGTGCGCCGCACGGCACGGCACGGCAGGGAGCGACCTATGAGACGGCAGGCAGTGCGACTCATCGGCCTGGTGGCCGCGGCGGCGCTCGCCGCAGGCGGCTGCGCGGCCGAGCAGAAGGCCGCGGGGGGCGGTGGCTCCGAGGGGGCGGCGGGGGTGACCGACACGACGGTCAAGGTGGGCGGCGTGCTCACCAAGACCAGCGCGAGCGGCTACTCCACCAAGGACGCGGAGATCGGGGCCAGAGCCAGGTTCCAGCGCGCGAACCAGGCCGGCGGCGTGCACGGACGCACCATCGAGTTCATCGGGGCCGAGGACGACAACCAGGACGCGGCCAAGGGGGATGCGGCGGCCAAGAAGCTGGTCCAGAAGGACAGGGTGTTCGCGCTGGTCCCCGTGCACGCGCCCAACTTCGGCGGCGCGACCTTCCTGGAGCAGCAGGGCGTGCCGTGGTTCGGCTGGGCCACCGGGCCGCAGTGGTGCGGCACGAAGACGGGCTTCGGCTACAACGGCTGCCTGGCGCCGCAGCCGGGCGCGGGCTCGCAGACCTGGTGGGGCAACCAGATGGCCGAGCTCATCGGCGGCTCGGCGGGCAAGAGCGTCTACATCCAGACGAGTGACTCCAGCGGCAGCAAGTACGGGGGCAAGACCATCTCGCAGTCCTTCGAGGCCGCGGGCTTCAAGCTGGTCGGCCTCAACTCGGGTCTGCCCGCCGCGGCCCCGCCGCCCGACTGGCTCCCGTACATCAACAAGATCATGACCTCCGACGGCGGCGGGCCGCCGGACCTGGTGGTCTCGATCATCGCCGGCACCAAGTTCAACGTCGGCCTGTACGGCGCGCTGAAGAAGGCCGGCTACCAGGGCCTGATCTCCGACGCGACCAGCTACGACGCCGCGATCCTGGCGGACCCGGCGATCGCCCAGGCGCTCGAAGGCGTGATCGCGGCCCCCATGTTCGAGCCCTTCGAGTCGCAGGCCCCGGAGATCGCGCAGCTCAAGGCGGACGTGGAGAAGGCCGCACCGGGGACTCAGCTCACCCAGCATCTGGCCATCGGCTACTGGGCGGCCGACATCTTCCTCAAGATCCTGGAGCAGACCGGCAAGGAGCTGACCAGGGAGAGGTTCCTGGCCGCGGCCAACGGCTCCTTCGACTACGAGAATCCCGGCTTCGGCCGGATCCGCTATCCCCGGGACCACACCGAGCCCAACGGCTGCGGCGCCCTGGTCAAGCTGGAGGGGGGCGCCTTCAAGGTGGCCAAGAACATGAAGTGCTTCGACAACGTCCCGCTGAAATAGCGGGCGCGGGCTTGCCGCTCACGCGTCTGGCGGGCCACGTGAGCGGCGAGCCGGGGGCACCTCCGGCCGCCCCGCCGACCCTCACCCGTCAACCCCACCATCCGACCGTCGTCCTCTTCGGGGAGCGGCTCCGGCCCGCGCGAAGGCCGGCCGTACCGGTCCCGCAGGCGAACGGGGCACACCCGTGAGCAGTCAGCAACCAGGCGCGAAATTCCGGGGTGAAGGCCCTTATGTCCGAGCTTGTTGGTTACATTCTCAGCGGCCTCGTCACCGGAGCCGTCTTCGCGGTCATGGCCTCGGGGCTGACCCTGTCCTACGCGGCGACGGGCGTGTTCAACTTCGCCCACGGGGCCATCGGGTTCCTGGCCGCGCTGCTGTACTTCGAACTCAACGTGGGCCTCGGGCTGCCCGCCTGGGCGGCCGGGGTGGTCGCGGTGGCGCTCTTCGCACCGCTGCTCGGATACCTGCTGCACAGGGTCATGTTCCGCGGCCTCGCCCAGGCGGGGGAGACGGCGCAGATCGTCGGGACCATCGGCCTGACGATCGCGCTCCCGGCACTCGGGCTGCTGGTGGTCGACCTGGTCGCCGAGCCGTTCGGGCTGCCACGTGCCGACGCGACCTCGCTGCCGCGCGGCCTGGGCCCCTACCCGGCGGTCACCTACGCCTTCGGCGGCGTCCACCTCGACTCCGACCAGCTCATCACCTTCGCCTTCGCGGTGCTGGCCGCCGTGGGGCTGTGGGCCTTCATGCGGCACACGCCGTACGGCCTGAGAATGCGCGCCTCGGTGGACTGCCGCGGGCTGGCCACCCTGCGTGGGATCGACGTCGACGCCTCCTCGGCCATGGCCTGGACGCTCAGCTCGACACTCGCCGGGCTCGCCGGGGTGCTGGCGGTCTCGACCCTGGGCCTGGATTCCACCGCGTTCACCGTGATGCTGTTCGTCTCGGCGACGGCCGCGGTGTTCGGCCGGCTCCGGTCGATCCCGTGGACGTTCGCGGCCGGGCTCGGGCTCGGCGTGGTGCAGAACCTGGTCGCGGGGTACGCGGACTTCGCCGAGGACGTCACCGGACTGCGTACGGCGGTACCGGTGATCCTGCTGTTCGTCGGGCTGATCCTGCTCAACCGGTCCAGGGGCCGCATCGCGGGGTCCGCCGCCGAGGACGCGCCGCCGCCCGACCACCTGGCCGACCTGCCGCCGTGGCGGCGGCGCCTGCCGTGGGCGCTCGGCCTGATCGCGCTGCTGGCCTGGACCCTCACCCGCCCGGCCGACGACTTCTACGTGAGCGTGGTGGCCCAGGGGCTCGTCCTCGCGCTGATCTTCTGCTCGTTCGTGGTCGTCACCGGCATCGGCGGCATGGTCAACCTCGCGCAGGCGTCCTTCGCCTCGATGGCCGCGCTCACCTGCGGCTGGGCGTTCTCCTCCGGCCTGCCCCTACCGGTGGCGATCCTGCTGGGGGTGCTCGGCGCGACAGCGGTCGGCGTGCTCGTCGCGCTGCCCGCCCTCCGGCTGGGCGGCCGGATTCTCACCCTGGCCACGCTCGCCCTCGCCCTCCTCGCCGACCAGGTGCTCTTCCAGATCGACGAGTTCAGCAACGGCACGATCGGCTGGCCGCTGCCCGCCCTCGGACTGGGGTTCGCCGACACCACCGACCCCCGGGTACGGGTCCTGCTGCTGCTGGCCCTGATCGGGCTGGTCGGGCTCCTGGTGCGGAACCTGGAACGGTCGGCCTCGGGCCGGGCGGTCCTGGCGGTCCGCTCCGCGCCCGCCGCCGCGACCACCTCCGGCATCTCGGCACCCCGTACCAAGATCATGCTCTTTGCCCTGGCCTCCGGGATCGCGGGGCTGGGCGGAGTGTTGTTCGCGATCTCCAAGGGCTCGGTGACGGCCACCGACCTGCCGGCCTTCTCGGGTTTCGTCTGGCTGGCCGTGGTCGTCCTGCAGGGCGTCCGCAGGATCGGCGGCGCGGTGCTCGGCGGGCTGATCGCCGCGATCTTCCCCGAGCTGCTGGCCGGGTGGCACGTCTCCGCGCACGTCGGGGCGATCCTCTTCGGGGCCGGCGGGATGATCCTGGCCAGGCATCCGGACGGGGTGCTCGCCCAGCTGGGCGAGGCCCGCCACCGCCGCCGCACGCGCGGTGACCGCGCCGCGGCCCTCCAACGCGAGACACCCCCGCGCGAGGGGGGCGAGAGCGCGGGGCCCGCTCCGGAGCCGAAGGCGATGAACGGGACCGGCCATCGCCCGGTCACCGCGCCGCCGCGGGCACCCGCCGCCGAGGACGCGCTGTTCCGGCTGGAGGGCGTGGTCGCCGGGTACGGGGACGTCACGGTGCTGCGCGGGGTGGACCTCGCGGTACGGCCGGGAGAGGTGGTGGCGCTGCTCGGCGCGAACGGCGCGGGCAAGTCCACCACCTGCGCGGTCGCCGCGGGGGATCTCCGGGTGACGGCGGGGCGGGTGGTCCTGGACGGGGTCGACGTGACCTCCTGGCCCGCCCACCGCCGCGCGCGGGAAGGCGTGCTGCTCGCACCCGAGGGGCGCGGTGTCTTCCCCGGGCTGACCGTGGACGAGAATCTGCGGACCTGGCTCGCCGATCCCGGTCCCGTCTACGAGCGGCTGCCGCAACTCGCCAGGCGCCGGGGGCTTGCCGCCGGGGCACTCTCCGGCGGTGAGCAGCAGCTGCTCACCCTGGCTCCCGCTCTGGTCAGGCCGCCTCGGGTGCTGATCGCCGACGAGCCCTCGCTCGGCCTGGCACCGCTCGTCGTCGAGCAGGTCTTCGAGGTCTTCGCCGAGCTGCGCGAGCGCGGCGTCGCGCTGCTCCTGGTGGAGGAGAAGGCCACCTCGGTGCTCGAACTCGCCGACACCGTCGCGTTCATGCGCCTGGGCAGGGTCACCTGGACCGGCCCCCGGGCCGAGGTGGACGGCGCCAGGCTCACCGCCGCCTATCTGGGGGTGTCGTGACATGAGAGACGGGGTGGCGATGAGCGCGGCGCTGCGGGTCGAGGCCGTGTCGGTCTCCTTCGGGGGCGTCCACGCGCTCACCGACGTCTCCTTCGAGGTGCCGGCGGGCCAGGTCTGCGGGGTGATCGGGCCCAACGGGGCGGGTAAGACCACGCTGTTCGACGTGATCTCCGGACTGCGCCGGCCGACCTCGGGTTCCGTCTCGGTGATGGGCCGCGAGAGCACGGGGATCCCGGCGGTGCGGCGGGCGCGTGCCGGACTGCGCCGTACCTTCCAGCGGACCCAGGTGTTCGGCCGGCTGACCGTGGCGGACAACGTGCTGGCCGCGATGGAGTGGAGGGGCGGGGGAGGTGGGCTCCCGGCCGACCTGGTCGGCTGGCGGGGACGCCGGAACCTGGAGCGGGCACGCGGGGAGCGGGTGGACGAGGTGCTGGAGCTCTGCGGGCTGAACGGGCTGCGCGACGCCTACGCGGCGGCACTTCCCGCCGGGTCGCGACGCCTGGTCGAGCTGGCCCGCGCCCTCGCGGACGCGCCGTCGCTCCTGCTGCTCGACGAGCCCACGTCCGGTCTGGACGCCGACCAGACCGCTCGCATCGAGGAGGTCATCGGGGCGTTGGAGACGACGATCCTGCTGGTCGAACATGACATGGGATTCGTGATGGACACCTGTGACCGTCTCGTCGTCCTCGACCTCGGCCGCGTCATCGCCTCGGGCGCTCCCGCCGAGATCCGCGAGGATCCCGTGGTCCGTGCCGCCTATCTCGGCTGACCTCGTTCTCCGCGCGCGTGAGATTCCGGGGCGATCGGGGGCCGCGCGGCGCGTACGGATTCGACGCTCGCCGTTGTGGGCATATACTCGCCCATACCTTGATCGCTTACCGGCGCGGGGCCGTCCTGCCCCTTGAGCGCCGGGAGGGTTCCAGCACGTCGTCGGATGCTCTCGGCGGCCTACCAGTCGCTTACAAGTACTCCCCAAGTGGTTCCCGTCATGCTCTCGCCTCGGGAAGCAAGTTTTGGGGAGAGTACGAAGATGTGGGGAAGAATCAGCGCCGTCGCGGGCCTGGTGCTGGCGAGCACGCTGGCACTGCCGAGTACAGCGGTGGCCAAACCCGAAGAGGTCGACGTCCCCGTCGGGACGTGGCTGGCCGCCAGGACGCACCCGTCCGTCCAGCTGACCTCGGTGTCCTACACGGCGGACGTGGCCGTGCCGACGCCCGAGGCGAACCTGGAGGCGATCAGGACCCTGACGCAGCAGGGGATCAACGCCGTACAGAGCGGCAAGATCTCCTCCGACGAGAACAGCATCTACCGCTGGGTCGTGCAGCAGATGGCCAAGAACCCGGGCCGCTACTTCTCGCCCGGCGGGCAGGAGCGGGTCGTCGAGGCGACGGCGGGCGGGCTGTGCACCGGCTGGTGGATCACGCCGGACGGCTACATGGTGACCGCGGCGCACTGCGTCGGCCAGGAGGACACCGAGCTGGCCCAGACCTTCGCGGCACAGGCGCTCACGAAGATCAACGAGAAGGACGCCGCGGACCTGGTCGCCAGCCTCGGAGACATCGCCTCCGACGAGGAGATCCTCCGGAACGCGGCGAAGATCTTCCAGATCTGGAACGCGGAGAACATCAAGATCCGCAATGTCCAGAGCTCGCTCTCGCTGCTGCAGAGCCTGCCGGGCGGCGGCGTCGACAAGACCACCAAGACGGTGCCGATCGAGCTGGTCGCCAAGGGCACCGTTTACCCGGGCAAGGACGTCGCGATCCTCAAGGCCAACGGGCAGAACAACCTGCCGACCGTGCCGCTGGGCGAGGACTCGGACGTGCGCGTCGGCGACACCCTCTACATCAGCGGGTTCCCCGGCACCGTGACGCAGACCTCGATCTTCAACCTTGAGTCCAAGCTCGACCCGGCGTTCACCGAGGGCCCCTACAACGCCAGCCGCCAGACCCCCGAGGGGGTGCCGTACATCCAGACCCAGGCGCCCTCCTACCCGGGCAACTCCGGCGGTCCGGTGTTCAGCAAGGACGGCAAGGTCATCGGCATCCTGGTCGGCGGCCTGATCCAGCAGGACGGCGGTTCCACCGAGGGTGAGAGCTTCGTGCTGCCGGTCAGCATCGTCAAGGAGAAGCTGAACGAGAAGAACATCAAGCCGGCCGAGTCGGCGACGACGAAGGCCTACAACGAGGCGCTCGACTTGTTCTTCCAGAACAGGTACTCCGACGCGCTGCCCAAGTTCCGCGAGGTGCAGGCGCTGCAGCCGAACCACCCGTACGTCGCCAAGTACATCAGCGACTCCCAGCAGGCCATCACCGCGGGCAAGGACGAGAGCGGCACCCCGATCCTGCCGTGGCTGCTCTGGGGCGGCGGCGGCCTGGTCGCCGCGTTCGTGATCGGCACGCTCGTCGCGGTCGCCAGGGGCAAGAGCCGCTCCAAGGGGCCGGCCTCCTTCCCGCCCGCTCCGTACGGGGCGCAGCCCGGCTACCCGGCGCAGTTGCAGGGCGGCCAGCCACAGTACGGCCAGCCGCAGTACGGCCAGCAGGGGCAGCCGTACGGCGCGCCGCCGCAGCAGTATCAGCAGCGACCGCCCTACCCGCTCCCGGCGGGGCCCGAGACCCGGGCGGTCCGCCCGCAGTCGCCGTACGGCCCGCCGCAGCCCCAGCAGGGGGCGGGCGGACCGGGAGCGAACACCCGGATCGCAGGTCTGGAGGCGGAGCTGGAGCAGCTGCGCCGGAACATGGGGCAGCGCCCGCCCGAGCAGCGCTGATCACGTCCGCTCGGGTGGGTGTCCACTCCTGGGGGGGAGCACCGGCGGCGCCCGTCCGAGCGGAATCGGCGTCACCCGTCCGAATGTGCCGGACGGTCGTCCGTGCGACGGCGTTCGGACAGGTGACGCCGGGCGAACACCCCGGTGGTGCCCTTCGGGCGAGGGGCACCACCAGGGTGTCGAGGCCCGGAGCGGAACCATCGCTCCGGGCCTTTCGCGGTACGGCCCGCTGTACGCTTACCCAAGCGTGCGCTAGGTTGGTGTAGTGGATCTGGACTTCACCCCCGCGGAGCGGGAATTCCGGGCCGAGGTGCGGGACTGGCTGGCCCGGCATGTCCCGGCCGCCCCGCTGCCCTCGATGGACACGAGGGAGGGCTTCGAGGCGCATCGCGAGTGGGAGCGCCTGCTCGCGGCGGACAGGCTGTCGGTGGTCTCCTGGCCCGTCGAGTACGGCGGGCGGGGGGCGAGCCTCGTCGAGTGGCTGATCTTCGAGGAGGAGTACTGGGCGGCGGGCGCCCCCGGCAGGGTCGGCCAGAACGGCATCTTCCTGCTGGCCCCCACGATCTTCTCGTACGGCACGGCGGAGCAGCGGGAGCGCTTCCTGCCCGCGATGGCCAGGGCCGACGAGGTCTGGGCGCAGGCCTGGTCCGAGCCCGAGGCGGGCAGTGACCTGGCCGCCCTGCGGTCCCGCGCGGAGCGGGTGGAGGGCGGCTGGCGGCTGTACGGGCAGAAGACCTGGAGCTCCCGGGCCTGCTACGCGGGCTGGGGCTTCGGCCTGTTCCGGACCGACCCCGCCTCGGCCAGGCACCGGGGCCTGACCTACTTCATGTTCCCGCTGGCCGACGTCACCGTACGGCCCATCGCCCAGCTCGACGGCGAGCACGGGTTCGCCGAACTGTTCTTCGACGGCGTCGAGGTCCCCGACGACCTGGTGCTCGGCGCCCCCGGCGAGGGCTGGCGGATCGCGATGGCGGCCACCTCCTCGGAGCGGGGACTCACCCTGCGCAGCCCCGGCCGGTTCACGGCCACGGCCGACCGGCTGGTCCGGCTGGCCCGCTCGGGTGGCACCGAGGGCACCGATCCCGCCCTGGCCGACCAGGTCGCCCGCGCCTGGCTGGACGCCGAGGCCTACCGCCTGCACACCTTCGGCACCGCCCGCCGTCTGGCGGCGGGGGAGGAGATCGGCTCCGCCTCCAGCATGGGCAAGGTCTTCTGGTCCGAGCTGGACGTGCGCATGCACACCCTCGCCCTGCGGCTCCTCGGCGAGCGCGGCCTCCTGGACGGGGGTGCCCCCGAGGCCGAGGACGGCGGGCGCTGGCTGGACGGCTTCCTGTTCTCCCTGGCCGGACCGATCTACGCGGGCACCAACGAGATCCAGCGCAACATCATCGCCGAACGCGTCCTGGGGCTTCCACGATGAACTTCGCCTTCACCGATGACCAGCTCGCACTGGCCGCCACGGTCAGGGAGGTACTCGCCGCGCACTGCCCGGCTCGGGCCGCGCGGACGGAGCGGACCCCCGCCTGGTCCCGGCTCGCCGAGATCGGACTGTTCGGGCTGCTGGTCCCCGAGGAACACGACGGCCTCGGGCTGGGGCTCCTCGACGCGGTGCTCGCCTTCGAGGAGACGGGCCGGGTCGCGCTCCCCGGTCCGGTGGCCGAGACCGCGGTGGCGGCCCCGGTGCTGCTCGCCGGCGACCCGGGGCTGGGCAAGCTCGCCGCCGGCTCGCTGCGGGTGAGCGTGCGCATCGGCGACCAGGTCTACTCTCCCGACGCGGACCTGGCGGACCTGCTGGTCGTCGAGCGCGACGGCGTCCCGTACGCGGTGCGGCCGGGGCGGGCGCGGCTCACGCCCCAGTCGGGGGTCGATCGGACCAGAAGGCTGTTCGCGGTGGACTTCGACGCGGGCTCCGACGGTGTGTCCGACGGTGTGACCCGGCTCACGGCCCCGGTGGCCCCCGCGGTCCGCGCGGTCACCGTGGCGGTCGCCGCCCAGCTGGTCGGGGCGGCCAGGCATCTGCTGGAGACGAGCGTCGGCCACGCGCTGACCCGCAGGCAGTTCGGTGTCCGGATCGGGTCCTTCCAGGCGGTCAAGCACCTGCTCGCCGACGTGGCGGTGGCCGTCGAGTTCGCCGCGCCGCTGGTCTACGCCGCGGCCTTCGCGGTGGACAGGGAGTTGCCGACCGCCGGCCGGGACGTCGCCGCGGCCAAGGCCGCCGCGGGAGAGGCCGCCGAGCTGGCCGCCAGGGCCGCGCTTCAGGTGCACGGCGCGATCGGCTACACCGAGGAGCTCGATCTGCACCTGTGGCTCGCCCGGGTGTGGTCCCTCTCCGCCGCCTACGGCGGCACCGCCCTGCACCGGTCCCGGCTGAGAGCCGAGATCCTCGGTTCCGCCGGACCGGTGAGGTGGCCGTGAGCCGGGAGGTCCCGGCCGGCCGTGAGCGGGGCCGCCCGCGCGAGGGCGCGGTTCCCGCACGGCCACCGAGGGAGGCGTCGTGAGGTTCGGGGTCCCGCTGGGGCTGATCCATCCGGACGCGTGGCGGGACGTCGCGGTCGCCGCCGACGAGCTGGGGTTCGAGTCGGTCTGGCTGCCCGAGCACCTGGTGTTCACCACCGACCTGTCGCTGGCCGTCTATCCGGGAACCGACAGGCCGGGTATCTCCCCGGTCACCCCGCTCTTCGACGCCCCCGCCTACCTGTGCTGGCTGGCCGGGCTGACCTCGCGGATACGGCTCGGCACCGCCGTGCACCTCTACGCGCTGCGGCATCCCTTCGTCTCCGCCCGCGCCTTCGCCACCCTGGACAGGGTCTCGGGAGGGCGGGCGATCTGCGGGGTCGGCGCCGGTTGGTACGAGGGGGAGTGGCTGGCGGCCGGGGTGGACTTCGCGACCCGGGGCCCACGCCTGGACGAGGCGATCGAGGTGACCCGGCGGCTCTGGTCCGAGCCGGTCGTCGCGCACGCGGGACGCTTCTATGACTTCCCCGAGGTCGCGTTCGAGCCCAAACCGGTCCAGGACCGGCTGCCGATCCTCGCCGGGGGCGAGTCGGGCGCGGCCCTGCGGCGGGCCGCCCGGCTCTGTGACGGCTGGATCAGCATGCCGCACTCCCTGGAGACGATCCGCCCGCAGCTCGACAGGCTCGCCGCGCTCCGCGACGACCGCCCCTTCTCGGTCACCGCGCACGCCTACGAACTCGGCGGCCCCGCCGAGATCCCGCGCTGGGAGAGGCTCGGCGTGGACCGCATGATCGTCCGCCCCTGGCGACGCAGCCGCGACGCCGTGGCCGCGCTGGCCGCCTTCGCCGCCGATCATCTCTAGATTCATCGGGTCCCTAGGCAGGCACCCCTGTCCTGCGGCGGCGCCCCCGGTAGCCGCTGTGCACCAGGACGTCGCCCGGTTCGGCGGGTGAGGTGAGGGGGCCGGCCGGGATGGCGGACCCACCCCGACCGCCCCGACCGCTCCGGGCCACCGGGAGGGAGGCGGAGACGGTGGCCGTTCTCGGGCCGGTGGCCCGGTGAGCGGGCATGGTGGAACGGGCGGGGTGGGCGGAACGGGCCGGGGTGGCCGGGATGGTGGTGGTGATCACGGGGTCGGCCCGGCGGTGGCGGCGGCCGCGCAACGGGGCGTCTTGCACGAAGGTGGACGACTCCACCACGGGACGCTCGGGCAAACGACGCCTGCCCCGGTAGGGCGCGTTGGAACGGCCGGGGGTGCCGGTCCGGCCGGGGGCGCGGCGGCGGCCCGGAGCCCTGCGGGACGGGGGAACCGGCGCGGTGCGCTCGGTGGCGAGCGCGAGCCGTACCCTCGACTGCTTGGCCCTGGTGTGCGCGATGATCGCGGCCGCGGCGAGCAGCACCGGCGCGAGCACGGCGGGGGTGCCGAGCTCCGGGGGATGCACGGTGAGATCACGGACGGTGGCGGTCGGCGAGACGGCGAGCGCGCTGGTGTCGGCGGTGGAGGCCTTGGCGTGCTTGCCCGGCGAGGTACGGCCGGTGGGGGCCGGCACCTGGGCCTGACCGGGCGTTCCGGCGGCCGCCCGGTCACCCTCCGAGGTGTTCGCGGTGCCGCTCTGCCGCGATGCGGCGGCCCCTTCGCCGTTCCCCGGGACGGTCCTGCCGTCATCTCCCGAGGCGGTCTTGCCGCGGTTCCCCGAGGTGGACTCCCGGCCGTTTCCGGCGGCTGTCCCGGTGGCGTGCCCGGGGGTCTGTCCGGCCTTGCCGGGGCCCGCGGACGCCGAGGTCTTTCTCGCGGGGACGGGGGCGGGGACCAGGGCGAGCAGGTCGGGTCCTGGATCGATCGCCACCAGGTTGCCCCCGCCGCCGCCCCCGCTCGCGGTGGTGGCGGCGGGGTCGAGAACCGTCTGCTTCTCGGTGGCCTCCCGGTCCAGCCGGGCCTTGATCTTCTCCGGATACCCGTAGCCGACGACCTTGCCGGTGTCGCGCTCCTTGCGCTTGGCGATCCCCCCGTCGATGTTGCCCTCGATCGTGTGGATCCTGTTCCCCTCGACCCGGGTGACGATCCCCACGTGGTCGATGCCGTCGATCCTCTTCGAACCGCTCCAGTCGAAGAAGACGATGGCCCCGGGCTTGGGAGTGGTGCCCCAGGCGTCCTGCTGGCGGAACCACCGGGCGTGGTAGACGGTGTAGGCGAACTGGCCGATCCACTCCTCGTAGCCCAGCTTGGCGGCCGCCCAGGAGAGGTACATGTCGCACCAGGGGGCGGCGGTGTAGTCGGCGTCGAACTCGACGGTCCTGCCGTACCAGTCGCCGAACTTGGTGTAGCCGCCGCTCTTCTCGGAGTATCCGAGCTGGCTCTCCAGCAGCTTGATGAACTTCTGCATCTCAGGGGTCATATGAGGTTTCAGGGGACCCCCGGTGGCCGTGCGGGCATGGTCGCTCCGCCTCGCGACCTGGCCACCGGGAGACGGGGTCGAGCGACGGCGCGTTCACGCGAGCCTCCCGGGGACGGGTGAGACGCGTGCGGCGGCACCACTGGCCGGTTGTCTTCCGTGACGAGGGAGGCTACCCGGCCTCAAGGACAGGTCACGACAGTCTAAAGTGCATGCAAAGTCACTCGGCGTCATATACCTAGACAAAAGGCGACGTCAGGGGGTTTTCACGCGATCTTCCGTGAGTAGAGCATTTGGCGAAAAGATCTACGGGGCGTCCGCAACCGGAGCCAGGAGCGCTGTCTCCGCGTGGATCGGCCCTGTTGACCATCCCCCCTGCCGAGGGCCGACCTCTTTACCATCGGCGAAATAGGTATGGATATGGGTATTTATCCCGATATGCCGGGATCGGTGCTGGGAGATGCTCGTCACAACGAAGGCTCAACTGCAACCAATGAAGGACCAAAGGTAGGAGCCATGTGTCAGCACCAGCCGCGATGCCCTCTCGCAAGCGCCCCCGATCATGAAGCCGCGTCCCTCGTGGCCTTCCACCCCGAGCAGGGGTGGGGTCTGCTCTGCAACGGCGTCGTGGTCTTCGATGACACCGGAGCGCTCCTGCCGGACGGGCGGAGCACTCCCGTCCACGACATGCCCACTCACCGCGTTCCAATGAGGCAGGCGGCATGAGTCCGGTTCGCGTTCCCGCCGGCCAGGGGGCGAGCACGCCGCTCCAGCGGGTCACCCAGCCGTGGCCGGTCGCCGACGGCGGCCGGGTGCGCGAGCCGCACCCGGCCGAGGTGGCGCCCATGACCCTCTTCCCTGAGAAGCCGGACGTGAAGGAGACGTCGTTCTCCCTCACTCCCGAGTCGTCGTCCGTGCCCCGGGCCCGCCGGATGACCCGCGCCTGCCTGGCGGACTGGGGGCTGCGGGAGGAGCACAGCACGGTCGCCGAGCTGCTCGTCAGCGAGCTGGTCACCAACGCGCTGCACCACTCGCGGGGGACCATCAGGCTCGCCCTCTCCTTCGAGGACGGCCTGCTGCGCTGCGAGGTCGAGGACGCGGACGCGGACCCCTCCCCGATCCGCGTGTACCAGGCCTGCGAGGACGACGAGCGGGGACGCGGGCTGCACCTGCTCGACCTGCTCTCCTGCTGCTGGGGTAGCGACCGTACCTGCGGCGGCAAGGCCGTCTGGTTCGAGCTTCCCGCGCACGCCGCCGCCGAGTGCTGACCGCGGGTCCGCCATACGCGCCGGTCACCCCCGCTCCCGCCGGGAGCCGAACCCACGTACCACCTCGGAAAAGCGGAGGCAGAGTTCCCCGACTCGCCGTCCGCTGGCCGCCGGAGCCGACGAGATCGCCGCACTCGTCGGCTCCGGCGTCCCCCTCCTCCCATCAGGTGCCGGATGGGTGACTCCCGTCCGTGTCCCGGTTGCGCTCGCCGATCCAGACGGCGATCTGGGCCCGGGAGTGGAAGCCCAGTTTGGTCATGATGTGCTCGATGTGACCCTCCGCGGTGCGCTGGGCGATCGTCAGCGAGGCCGCGATCTCCTTGTTGCTCAGCCCCTGGGCGACGAGCTGGGCGATCTCGGTCTCCCTGCGGGTCAGCGGGGACGGCGACGGCTCGGCCCTGTCGGGATGCCTGCCGGGGCGGGCGCCCTCGCCGAGGGCGAAGGCCAGCGCCTCGTCGCAGGGCAGTTTCGCGCCCCGCCTGACGGTGGCGTCGAAGGCCGCTTTCCCGAGGGCCTCACGCGTACGGGCCTCGCACTCGTCGTGGTAGTGCATGAGGTGTCCGAACCCGGACATCGGCGCTCCGATCGCCTGCCAGATCGTCTCCAGGATCCCCAGTAGTGCGGCCGCCCGCCGGTGGTCTCCCTCCGCGGCGGCGATCCAGGCCAGCACCTCCAGGTTGACGCCGATGCCCAGCAGGTCGTCGAGCGAACGGTTGAACCTCAGGCTCTCCCTCTCCAGCTCGGTCGCGCGCCGGGCGTCGCCCCGGGACCAGACCCCGATGCCGAGCGCCATCATCGCGTAAGCCCGGTGCCAGCCCTCCCCGTGGGCTTCGCAGAGCGTGAGGCACTCCTCGCCCGCGGAGACGGAACTCGTCCAGTCGCCCAGGAAGGAGTGGGCGAGGCAGAGCCGGATGAGCGTCAGGGCCAGGCCCGCCGGGTCGTCGTCGACGCGGTGACGCGCCGCCGCCTCCTCGTAGAGCTCGATCGCGGCTCCGAGGTCTCCCCGGGACATGGCGATCATTCCCGAGTAGAGCGCGACGTAGCCCAGGATCGGCTCGTGCCCCGGCCGGTCCCCCAGCACCCGGGCCTCCTCCAGCATCGCCGCGGCGGCGGTGACGTCGGCCTGGATGATGGCCAGCCAGCTGTTGGACCACAGCGCGCGGCCCCGGATCTCGTCGGGCCCGGTGACGGCCGGCAGGCTCCGGTCCAGCCAGTGGCGTCCCTCGCTGAGATAGTGGCTCGTGATCCAGTGGTAGAGCAGGTCGGCGGCCATGCCCAGGGCGGCGGGGGTCTCCTCGGGGTCGGTGAAGCAGTACTCCAGCGCGGTGCGCAGGTTGGCGTGTTCGAGATTCAACCTGCCGAACCAGGCCACCTGGAACGGGCCGAACCGCTGCGCGTACGCCTCCGTGGACAGCCGCCGGTAGTGGTCGCGGTGCAGCCGCCGGAGCGCGGTCTCCTGCCCCAGGTCCACGAGCCGTTCCCGGCCGTACTGCCGGATCGTCTCCAGCAGCCGGTAGCGGGTCACCGAGGAGGTGGCGGGGGAATTCTCCTTGATCAGGACGGACTTGCCCACCAGCCCGATCACCAGGTCGATCACCTCCTCGCGATCGATGCCGTCCCCCGAGCAGACCGCCTCGGCCGCCTCGAGGTCCAGGCCGTCGGCGAACACCGAGACGCGCGCCCACAGCAGCTGCTCCTTCTCCGTGCAGAGGGCGTAGCTCCAGTCGATCAGTGCGCGCAGCGTCTGCTGGCGGGGCAGCGTCGTGGGCGAACCTCCGGTGAGCAGCCGGAACCGGTCGTCCAGCCTGGCCAGCAGGTCCTCGGGAGAGAGCGCGCGCAACCGTGCGGCCGCCAGCTCGATCGCGAGCGGGATGCCGTCCAGCCTGCGGCAGATCTGCTCCACGGCGGCCCGGTTGGCCTCGGTGACCGTGAAATCCGGCAGGACGGCGCAGGCCCGCTCGGCGAACAGCCGTACCGCCTCGGACTGCGTGGCGGGCTCGGCGGGCAGCCTCGGACGGTCGGAGTCGGGTGCCGGCGGCGGCAGCGGCAGCGTCGGCACGGCCAGCGTCTGCTCGGCGGCGATGCCCAGCGCCTGCCGGCTGGTGGTGAGGATCCGCAGGCCGGGGGCCGAGCGCACCAGGATCTCCACCAGCACGGCGCAGTCCCGCAGGAGGTGCTCGCAGTTGTCGAGGATCAGCAGCGCATGCTTCTCCCTGAGGTGCTCGACGACCACCTCCACCGGGGGGCGGTGCGAGGTGTCCCTGATCGCCAGGGCCTCGCTCACCGACGCGTCGAGCAGTTCGGGGTCCTTCAGCCCGGCGAGCTCGACCAGCCACACCCCGTCGGGAAAGGCCCGTTGGACGTCGGCCGCGACGCGCAGGGCCAGCCGGGTCTTGCCGACGCCGCCGGGGCCGGTGAGGGTCACCACGCGGGCTCTGGACAGCAGACGCCTGACCTCGGCCACCTCATGCCGACGTCCTACGAAACTGGTCACCTCGGGTGGCAGCCCCGCTGTCTGCCACCGTTTCGGGGTGGCCGGTGCCACCTCATCCATCAGCGTTCATCAGCGCCTCACGCCGGCCTCGGCAGGCGAACCGTCACATGTTCGGGTCCGACCGGCACCATCCACACTATGCGCAGGGGGGTTTGCCCCCGTACGCGCCGTGACCGTGACCGGATGGGCGCCGGTGGATCAGTAGCCCGCGCCGGTCAGCAGGCCGCCGTCCACCGTGAACTCGCTACCGGTGCAGTAGCTCGCCCGGTCGGAGGAGAGGAAGGCCACCACATGAGATACCTCGACGGGCTTGGCGAAACGCTTGATGACCATGGACTTCATGAACGCCTCCGCGTCCACCTTGGCGATGATCTCCGGGTCCAGCACCATGGAGGTGTTGATCGCGCCGGGGTGCACGGAGTTCACCCGGATCTTGAACTGGGCGAGCTCGCGGGCCGCGGCCTTGGTCACCCCGCGTACGCCGAACTTGGAGGCGGAGTAGGCGGACATGCCCTCGGCGCCGATGAAACCCTCGACCGAGGAGATGTTCACGATCGAGCCCCGGCCGGCGGCCCTCATGGGCTCGATGACGGACTTGACGCCGAGCCAGGTGCCCTTGAGGTTGACGTCGAGGACACGCTCGAACTCCTCCAGCGCCATGTCCTCGATTCGACGAAATTTCAGGATTCCGGCGTTGTTGACCAGGACGTCGAGCTTGCCGTAGGTATCGACGGCGGCGCCGACCGCGCGCTCCCAGTCCTCGGGCCTGGTCACGTCCTGGTGGACGAAGAGCGCCCCGGTCTCCTCCGCGAGCGCCTTGCCCTCCTCGTCGAGCACGTCGCCGAAGACGACCCGCGCCCCCTCCTGCAGGAACAGCCGTACATGGGACTCGCCCATGCCCCTGGCACCACCGGTGACCAGCGCGACCTTGCCGTCCAGAAGACCCATGTCAAGCTCCTCGGATGAAACGTGCGGCGGCGGCGACGGCCACGGCGGCCGCCTCCATCGAGCGGTAGACGGGGATTCCCGCACCGGCGGCGATCGCGCGGACCTCGTCCTCGACTCCGGGCGGCGCGCACTCGCCGTTCCTGGTGACCAGGGTGATCCTGGTTCCCGGCAGGTCCCGCTGCGCCCGGGCGAGGTTGTGCGCGTACGCGTAGAGGGGGTCGGCGGAGGTTCCGAAGGTGAAGAAGCTCTGCACGTTCACGTGCGCCACGACGTCGGGGTACGGCCGGCGCGCCACGATCGCCCCGATGACCTCCCTGACCAGCTCAGGGCGGCCTCGCGGACCCACCGGGACCTCCAGCGGATTGGCCGGAGAGGTGCCGGCGGCCCCCGCGCCCAGGGCCTTCAGCACCTCCCGCGTCTCGTCGGGCAGCGCCGCCAGCACCAGCCCCGCCGCGTCGAGGACGTCCGCCGCCAGCACGCTCGCTCCGCCGCTCGGGCCGATCACCAGCACGGAGGGAAGGCCGTCCTCGCCGCGGCCCGTCCACGGCTCCCGCGCGGTGTCCGCGACGGACCCGGTGGGGGGAGCGATCCTGGAGGCGTGGGACTGGAAGAAGGACAGGGCGCCGATCAGGTCGTCCTGGCTGCCGACCAGGACGGCGCCGGTCTGGTCGGCCAGGGCCCGCCAGACGCGGCCGTCGCCGACCATGCCGCCGGTGTGCGAGGCGGCCGCCCTGCGCCCCTGGCCGCTCCGGCCGCCGACCAGCAGGACGACCGGGAGCCGTCCGCGCACGGACATCAGGGCCTCGAAGAGGGCACGGCCGTCCCGGGGGTCCTCCAGGTACATGCCGACGACCGAGGTGTGCTCGTCACCGCCGAGCCAGCCGAGCAACTCGGCGGGGGTCACGTCGGCGGAGTTGCCGACCGTGGCCACGCGGCTGAACGCCAGCCCGCGCCGCTCGCCCACCCTGACCACCTCTCCGGCCAGGCCGCCGCTCTGCGAGATCAACGCCACGTGGCCCGGAGGCCCCGGCTCGCCGCCGATGAAGGTCTGCCCGCCGCGCGGGCTGTAGACGCCCATGCAGTTCGGCCCGAGCAGCCGGGCCCCCGCCTCCCGTGCCGCCCTGACCAGCTCGGCCTCCAGCCCGGCGGCCCCGGCCTCGCCGAACCCGCCGCTCATCACCTGGACGAACGAGAGGCCCTTCGCGTGGCGCACGACCTTCGCGCAGCGGTCGGCCGGTACGGCGACCAGCGCGTAGTCGGCGTCCGCCTCCGCGAGGGTCGGCACCGTGGGCACACCGTTGATCTCGTCCGCCTCCGGGTGCACCGCGACCAGCGGCACGCCGGTGGCCTTGTAGAACTCCAGGAACATGTTCCCGAAGTTCGGTCTGCTCGCGGACGCGCCCACCACGGCCACCGCCCTGGGCTCGAACAGCGCGGTGAAGTCCTGCCCGGACCCGTGCTGTCCCGGGGTTTCCGGCCCCGGCCCGGTGGGCTCCGCCGTGCCGGGAAGGTAGCGCGCGTCCACCGCGACCACGCCCTCCTCGGTGGCGATCACCGGGTTGAGTTCGAACTCGCCGAGATCCAGCCGTTCCCACACTCCTCCGGCCCCGCCGATCGCGAGCAGCAGCCCGACCAGGGCCTCCGAGTCCACGGCGGGCCGGCCGCGGTGGCCGTGCAGCAGTGGCGCGCCGCGCAGTGAGGCGAGCATCCGCCGGGCGTCGGCCTCGGAGGCGGGGCAGAGACAGAGCGCGGTGTCGCGCATGACCTCGGTCCACACGCCACCGAGCCCGGCGAGCAGGACGGGTCCGAAACCCGGGTCGCGCATCACGCCGACGATCAGCTCGACCCCCGGTGCGGCCTGCTCCTCCACCAGGAACCCGTCGGGCGTGATGCCCCGCGAGACGAGTCCGGCCAGCATCTCGTCGGCGGCGGACGCCGCCTCGGCCGGCCCGGACAGCCCGAGCTGTACCGCCCCCGCGTCCGACTTGTGCACCAGGCCGGGACCATGGGCCTTGAGCACCAGGGGAGGCGTCAGTCCCCGGGCCGCCGCGGCGACCTCGGCGGGGGAGGCGGCCGTGGCGCCTCGGGGCACCGCCACCCCCCACTCCCGCAGCAGGGCCTTGACCTCGTGCTCCGCGAACCGTGCGGGGGCGGGCCGCTGAGATGCTCCGGACGCCGTGGATACCGCGGATACACCGGACATCTCGGGCGGCCCGCCGGTGGATGCGGTCACGCCTCGTCCATCCGGTTCTGGTACCTCTCCCGGATCTCCCGCCTCAGCAGCTTGCCGGGTCCGCCGGAGGCGTCCTGGAAGTGCGGGAGTTCGGTGGCGACGACGACGTGGTCGGGGCGCTGGTGCGCGGGCAGCGTCTCGGCCAGGGCGAGGGCGATCTTGGCAGGGTCGGCCGGGTGTCCCGTCCTGGCCACCACCGCGAGCAGGATCCGCTGCTCGACCGCCTCCTGCCCCTCGGTCTGGGCGGGCACGCCGACCGCACCGGCCTCCGCCACGCCGTCCAGCGCCACCGCGGCCTCCTCGATCACCGAGGGCTGGGACCAGATGCCGCCCTTGAACACGGACTCCTCGCGGCGGCCGAGCACCGTGAGGTTTCCGTCCTCCGACAGGACGCCCAGGTCACCGCCGACGTACCACTCGTCGCGCAGCACCTCGGCGGTCTTCTCCGGCAGGCCGTCGTACCCGGTCATCCGGTGCGGCCCGGCGAGGTTGATCTCACCGACCTCGCCGGCCGGCCGGGCGCCCGAGGGGCCGGTGATCCGCACGGCGTTGCCGGTCCGTGCCCTGCCCGAGGAGCCGAGCGGCGTGCTGCCGTCGTCGACCCGGCCGAGGCAGGTGTAGGGGGCCTCCGTCTGGCCGTAGTAGCAGTAGACGCCGGCGTCGGGCAGCCGCTCCTTCATCCTGGCCAGCAGCGCCGCGGGGAGCGGCTCGCCGCCCAGCATGATGACCCGCAGGGACGACAGATCGGCGCCCGCGTGGTCGTCGGAGCCCAGCAGCGCCGCGTAGAAGGAGGGGATCTGCGAGACGTGGGTGACCTTCTCCCGGGGGACCACCCTCAGGAAGTTCGCCGGTCCCCAGTCCTGTTCGAGCACCAGCCGCATGCCCGCGTAGAGCGCCGGCCCGACGAGGGCGGGGAAGCCGATGCCCCAGATGATCGCCCCGGTGCCGAGCACCGAGTCCTCGGTGCGCGGCACGTCGAGCCAGATCTGCGCGATGGCCAGCGACGAGGCGTGCGTGTGGACCACCGCCTTGGGCAGGCCCGTCGTCCCGGAGGTGTAGTAGAGCGCCAGCGGATCGTCCCAGAAGCCGCCGAGGGCCATCTCGTCCTCGGCGGCGCCCGCGGTGAGCGCGTCCAGGTCCACGGCGTCCTCGCCGGGGCCGCCGACCCTGATCCAGCGGGTGATCTCCGGCAGCCGGGGGCGGATCTCCGCGACGGCGGCCTCCACCGTGGAGTCGTACACGAACGCGGTGGCGCCGGAGTGCGCGACGACCGCGGCCAGGGTGTCGACGGGCCAGTACGGGTTGAGCGCCGCGGTGACGACGCCGAGCTTCGCCGCGGCCAGGTAGACCTCGGCCACGTGCAGGGTCTCGTTGAGCAGCGCGGCCATCCGCTGCCCGGGGGCGAGGCCGGCCTCCGCCAGCGCGTGGGCGCGCCGGTTGACGAGCCGGTCGAGTTCCGCGTAGGTGAAGCTCTGCTCACCGCAGTAGGTCAGCGCGACCCTGTCGGGGGTGCGCATGGCGTTGGCGGTGAGGATGGCGTGGGCGTAGTTGCCGTACGGGGTGCCTGCCGGGGTCGGGCGCGCCATCTCTGGCCTCCGTTCGGAGCGAGGGGTGGAGGGGTGTCAGTGCGAGGAGTAGAGGACGAAGACGTTTCCTGACGGGTCGCGCAGTACGGCTCTGATCTCGTGCGGCCCGGTCTCCGGCTCCCGTACGAGCTCGGCCCCGGCCCCCGCCAGCTCCCTGGCGGCCCGCGCGACGTCGTCCACCTTGTACGAGGGCGCGGTGACCTCGCCCGCCACCCGCTCCTCGGCCGCGACCAGCGCGACCGTGGCGCCCCCGCCGTCCAGGGCGGCGAACCGGTCGCCGTCGCGGAACCTGACCGCCAGCCCGAGCGTCCCCGAGTAGAAGGCGATCGCCGTCTCCAGGTCGTCCACGGGGATCAGGACGTTGCCGAGCTTGCTCACGCGGGCCTCCACTGGGGCAGGTCGTCGACGAAGGTCACGCGCACCGGCATGCCGATCCGCACCAGGTCCGGCGGGCACTCCACGACCTGCCCGAACGCCCGTACCCCTTCGGGAAGGTCGATCCAGGCCAGCACGTACGGCTCCCGCCCCCGGAACTCGGGCACGAACGAGCGGTGCACGACCGTGAAGGTGTGCACCGTGCCGTCGCCGGAGACGGGTTCGTAGGGAAGATCGGTGCCGCCGCAACCGGGGCACTCGGGGGCAGGCAGGTGCACCCGCCGGGCGCAGGCGGTGCAGCGTTGGACGACCAGCTCGCCGCGACGGCAGGCGTCCCAGTAGGCGAGCGTGTCGCCGGTCATCGATCCGGTCATCGATCGCCAAGCTAGCGCACGCTTGGTTGCCTCACAAGATGCCGTCCACGCCGGTTCGCTCGGGGCCTGGCTCGTCCACGGCGGGCCGTTCGGAGTCCTGCGGTCTCTCCGAGGCCGGGTCCGGGGTCGGGCCGGAGGTGGGAGTGCAGGAGGGCAGATCGATCCGGACGGTCCGGGAGGGCATGTCGCCCGCGGGGACCGTACTGATCGTCACCAGCCGGGTGACACGCTCCCCGCACCGGGGCAGCTCGGCGAACTCCCCCTTCACCTCCCGCGCGTACTCGGTGGCGCCGGACAGCTCCAGCTCCCGGGTGCCGCTGGTCACCGCGCCGTCGAGCCGCTGGGCGAACCCGAGCCGCACGGTCACCGGTGCGGTGCCCGAGGTCCTGACCAGGAAGCCGACGGTGGTGCCGTCGAAGGCGGTGATGGAGACCGAGGGCGGCGAGCACGGCTCGCCGTGGACCTCCTGGGTGCGGACGGCGGTCCCGCCCGAGGAGCGGGGCGAGGTGGAGACCGTGACCCGGCGGTAGAGGGTCTGCCCACAGGCCGGAACCGTGAAGGCGTGCGGGACGGTGTGCGAGTAGGCCGCGGACCCGTCGAGGACGGAGGTGCGCGGGGGTGCCTGGACGAGCCGGTCGCGCTCCGGTCCCTCGGCGAACGTGACGGTCACCGCGACGTCCGCCGCGGTGGAGGCGCGGAAGGCGACCGTGGTGCCGTTCGCGTCGATTCCCACGATCCGCAGACCGCTGACCGTGTGCGCGGGCTCCGGCGGCATCACCGTCACGGTCGGCGCGGGTGTCGGGGTGCGCGTGGCGGTGGGCGTCGGCGGACGCGGCGTGGGTGTCGGTGTGGCCTTCGGCGTGGGTGTGGGTGTGGGCGTGGGTGTCGGTGTGGGCTTCGGCCGGGAGGTGGAGGGGGTGGGGTCCACGGTCCGGCTCGGCGCCGGCGAGGGGAACGTGACGGGGACGGGGGCCGTGCTCTCCGCGGGGGGCACGGGCCGCCCGACGGCGGCGCTTCGCGAGGGGCTCGGCCCGACGGACGGCTCCGGCGGCTCCGGCACCCGGCTCCGTCCCGCCGGTGTCTCCTGGATGATCGCTGAGCCGGGCGGCGGGGTGAAGATCGTGTCGGCGGAGAGCCGGTCATGCGGCCGGTTGGCCGCGATCACACCGGCGGTCATCGCGACGGTGACCACCCCAAGCCCGGCCAGCGTCCTGGGGCCCAGCCGGGGACGGCGCACCCGCCCCATCCGGCCGAGCACGGTCTGGGCCACCGAGGAACTCGCCCTCGGCGCGGGCTTGGCCAGCGGGAACGCCAGTGCCAGCAGCGTGGCGAGCTCGGCCAGGTGCCGCCGTCCGCGCTGCTCCCACTCCGGCCCGTACGCCGACAGCGCCGCGGCCTCCAGCTCCTCCAGGAACGCCCGCGCGTCCTGCGGCCGGTCATTCGGGTCCTTGGCCATGCCCCGCATGACCAGGGCGCGGACCGAACCGGGCACCTCCGCCACCGGGATCGGCGTGGTCAGGTGTCCGTGCATCAGCGCCGCGCGGTGATCCGCCAGGTACGGCCTGCGCCCGGTGAGGCACTCGAAGAAGACGCAGGTGGCCGCGTAGACGTCGGTCGCGGCACTCGCCGCCGCTCCCTCCCACTGCTCGGGAGCCATGTAGGCGGGGGTACCGGCGGTGATGCCGGTCTCCCCGACGTGGGCGGCGATGCCGAAGTCCGCCAGCTTGCTGCCGCCGTCGGCCTGGATCAGCACGTTCTCCGGCTTGTAGTCGCGGTGCACGACCCCGGCCGCGTGCGCGAAGGCCAGGCCGAGCAGCGAGCCCTTGAGCACGGTCAGCGCCGCCTCCGGGCTGGTGCTGCCGTGCTCGCTCAGGATCCGCCTGAGCGCGACCCCGTCGACCAGCTCCATCACGATCGCGGCTTCGAGCACGTCCTCGTAGTACTCGTACAGCTGGACCACGTTCGGGTCCTGCAGCTCCACCATGACGCGCGCCTCCGCACGGAAGCGCACCAGGAAGCGGTAGTCGTCCTTGAGCGTCGCGTTGAGGTATTTGATAGCCACGTAGGCACCGGTGGCGGCGTACGTGGCCAGCACCACGCGCCCGCCCCCGCCGACGCCGAGTTCCCGAATCTCGCGGTATCCCGGAACCATCCAGCCCCCTTCCGAGTGCCGTCGACTTGTTCGACGGTCTCACCCATGGGGTTGGTTGTCACGGTTGGTCAACTTTTGCGAAGGGTAACAATCGAAACCGTGCTCGATGGTCGATCCGGTCGCGTGTTAGGCTCCGATCGTTAACCAAGCAAGCGCTCGGGTTAGTGGAGGTCGCATGGCCGTCGATCTGGGCGCGCTCGCCGCGCCGGACCGCAGCGCGGTGCTGGTGATGGAGATGCAGCGCGGCGTCGCCGGAGACCTCGCGAAGTTCCCGGACCTGGTGGAGGTGTGCGCCCGGCGCGACGTGGTGACCAACGCCGCCGCGGTCCTGGCCGCGGCCCGTGCGGCCGGGGTGCCGGTGATCCACTGCACCGCGGCCTTCCGCGCCGACCGCGCCGGGTCGCACACCGCGAACAGCCCCTTCATCACGGCCCTGCTCAAGGACCCCGCGCACATGCTGGAGGGCAGCGGCGCGGTCGAGGTGCTGCCCGGCCTGCGCGACCCCGGCGACCTGGAGTCGCGCCGCCACCACGGGTTCTCGCCCTTCACCGGGACGTCGCTGGACATGACCCTGCGCTCGCTCGGCGTCTCGACGGTCGTCGCCGTGGGGTTCTCCCTCAACCTCGGCATCCCCGGGCTCGCCCTGGAGGCGGTCAACCTCGGCTACCGGGTGGCGGTGGTGACCGACGCCGTGGCGGGAGTCCCCGACGACTACGCACAGGCGGTGCTGAGGCACACCGTGAGCCTGCTCGCCGCGCGGGTGCGGGCCGCCGACATCGTGGAGGCCTGGAAGTGATCGACGGCCTGAGGCTGGACGGGCGCACGGCGGTGGTGACCGGGGGAGCCGGGGCGATCGGCGCCGCGGTCTGCCGCGACCTCGCCGCGCTCGGGGCCGGGGTCGTCGTGGCCGACGTGGACGAGTCCGGTGCCGCGGCGATCGCCGACGAGCTGAACAGCGAGTCGATCGGCCTGGGTCCCGGGGCCGGAGTGCCGAGGGGGCCGAGGGCCCCGGCCACGGCCCTGCGGGTCGACCTGGCGGACCCGGCGTCCATCGAGGACTTCTGCGGGCGGGCCGGGCCGGTGGACATCCTGGTCAACAACGCCGGGGTGTCGATCGTCGAGCCGTTCGTCACCGGCGACCCCGCAGGCTGGGAGCTGATGTGGCGGGTCAACCTGCGCGCCCCGATGTTGCTCACCCGCCTCCTGCTGCCCGGGATGATCGAGCGCGGCTGGGGCCGCCTGGTCTTCGTCTCCTCGGACGGGGCGCGGGCCGGCTCCGGCGGCGAGGGCGCGTACGCCGCGACCAAGGCGGGACTGTTCGGCCTGGCCAAGACGCTGGCGAGGGAGGCGGCCCGGGGGAACGTCACCTCCAACGTGGTCTGCCCGGGGCCCACCGACACCCCGATGCTCCGCCGCGTGGACGCGGAGAAGCCGGGACTGGTCGACAGGATCGCCAGGGGCATCCCGCTGCGCCGCCTCGGCGCCCCCGAGGACGTCGCCGGGATGGTCGCCTACCTCTGCACCGACAGGGCCGCCTACGTCACGGGCCAGACCCTGTCGGTCAGCGGCGGCGTCACGATGCATTGACACCTCGGGCGAGTGGCCGACGACGGCACCCGGGAACCGGTGCCGCCGGCCGGCGGGGGCGTCACGACGTGTCGACCCGCTCCTTCCCGGGGGCGCCACCGGAGTTCTCCCGGCGGTTCTCCCCGGCGGCGTCCCTGCGGGGTTCAGCGCGTGGGGCGCCCCGGGGGGAGCGACTCGTAGACGGCCTCGGCCAGGCGGTAGGCGCGGAGGTTGCCGGAGACGGCGCCCGCCATCCTGTTCATCGTGTACGCCATGCCCAGGCCGTGCTCGGCGTCGCCGAGGCCCAGCGACCCGCCGAGACCGGTGTGGCCGAAAGCGGTCTCCGCGCCGCCGGCGGGGGTGAGGAAGGTCATCGCCGGACGCATGTAGCCCAGCCCGAAGGAACTGTCGATGAACATCACCCTGTCCGGGCCGTGCACCCTCCTGCGCGTCGCGTCGCGCAGGGTCTCCGGGGCCACGATCCGCCCGGCCACCAGGTCGCGGTAGAACCCGGCCAGTCCCCGGGCGCTGGTGACGGCGCCCATCGCGGGCCAGCCGGCCCGCAGGACGACCGGATTGTTGGCGCCGCCGGACAGCCGGTGGATCGGCGGGTTGCCCAGCGCCCGGTTCATCAGGCTGTTCCTGTCGAGCGAGGCCCTGGCCATCTCGTAGACCGGGTCCCCGGGTCCGTGTCCCGGCAACTCCGCCACCGTGGAGACCGTCGCGGGGCCGCCTGCCGCGCCGTTACCGGCCCGCCCGTCTTCCGCGGCCCGCGCGGTGCCGGTGACCTGTCCGGCCTGGTCCGCCGCGCCCGCCGGCGCGGATTCGGCGGGCGCCGGGGCGGAGGGCTTCGCGCGCTCCCGGGCGGACAACCGGGCCGCCCGCTCGATCACGTCGTCGCCGGCGCCGACCTGGAGGTCCAGATCGAGCGGCCCGGAGATCTCCGCGGCCACCAGCTCGCCCACGGAGCCGCCCGACACCCTGCGGACCACCTCGCCGACCAGGAACCCGTACGTCAGCGCGTGGTAGCCGTGCGCGGTGCCCGGCTCCCAGATCGGCGCCTGGCCGGCCAGCCGGTCCGCGATGGCGGCCTGGTCGCCGAACTCCTCCACCGGGACCTGCTCCTCGATCACGGGCAGCCCCGCCTGGTGGGTGAGCAGGTGCTCGACGGTGACGCGCTCCTTGCCGTGCCGCGCGAACTCCGGCCAGACGTCCGCGACCGGGGCGGCGATGTCGAGCAGGCCCCGCTCGGCCAGCAGCAGCGCGACCGTCGCGGTCACCGCCTTGGTGCACGAGTACGCCAGCACGGGGGTGTCACGCTCCCAGGGCCGCCCGCTGTGGCGGTCGGCGACCCCGCCCCACAGGTCCACGACGGGTTCGCCGTCCAGGAAGACCGCGAACGCCGCGCCCAGTTCCTCGCCGCCGGTGAAGTGCGCTTCGAACACCTCCCGCACCCGGGAGAAGCGGGGGTCGCAGTGCCCGTACGTGTCCGCCCGACCCTCGATCGCACCGTCCGCAGTCATCGTCCGTCCCCGCATCCTTAGAAAGTGAGCACTTGCTTGGTAGTCGAGCCTAACAACTGGGGCCGCTTCGGCCCAGGAGACCAGCGTGGCACCCTCAACCTGCTGACCCCCGGCACGGTCCTGGCCGCCCTCGCCTCCGCCGTCACCGGCCAGGTGATCAGCCTGGCCATGCCCATCAGGGGCGCCACCTCCTCGCCCGCCCCCACGACGGTTCCGCACCTGCGGGGCCGCCCGCTGCCGCAGCACTTCATGTCCGTGGACGGCGGCGACTACGCGGCCGGCACCCGCCCGATCGGGGCCGGGCTGCGGATGGCCGACGACGCCCTGATGGTCACCCACCACGGCACCACGACTCATATGGACGCGCTCTGCCACATGTGGGCGGGGGAGGAGCTCTACAACGGGCACCCCGCCGCCAGGGTCAGGTCCTACGGGGCCACCCGCTGCGGTATCGAGACCGCGGGCGGCGTCGTCGCCCGGGGGGTGCTCTTCGACGTCCCCCGCCATCTCGGCCTCGACCACCTGCCGGTGGACTTCCGCGTCTCCGGCGACCTGCTGGCGGAGATCCACGACGATGTGCGCCCCGGCGACGTGGCGGTGGTCCGCACCGGCTGGCCCCTGGTCTGGGAGGGCTCGCCGCAGGACTACTGGGCGGGCCAGCCGGGCCTGTCCGCGGACGGCGGCAGGTGGCTCGCCGCCCGCGACGTCGCCGTGGTCGCCTCGGACAACGCCGCCATCGGGGGCCTCAACGCCCGCCAGCTCGCCGACGAGGACCTGACGGACGATCTGCACCTGATCCTGCTCTGGCGGCACGGCATCCACCTGGCCGAGATGCTCTCGCTGGAGGAACTGGGCGCGGCCTGCGCCGGCCGCGGCGGCGGGGACTTCGTCTTCGTCGCGGCCCCGTTGAGGATCGAGGGGGGCACGGGAAGCCCGATCAACCCGCTGGCGATCCTCTGAGAGCGGCGCCCGGTGGCCGTTTCCCGGGCACCGGGACAGGGGAGACGCCGAACGTCCGTGGAGGAGCGGTAAGACCTGGCACACGTGTCGGGCGCGGTGCGGCCCGTCGACCACGCCGCCGACCACGATCTCGCCTGCTGGCCGTCACCGTCCTGACCCGATCCGCCCGGGGGCGCACCGGGCGGATCGGCGCCTTCGAGACGGTTCCGAGGGTCCGTGCCGGACGTGGCGATTCCCCGCGCGACCTGGGAAACTCTCCTCGCGCCCGATGCGGGTGCGGCGCGCCTCGCCGGGCAGGAGTGTGCTCGATGAGCATTGGCCGCGAGTGGCTAGAGTAGTAGTTGTACTAACATTTGAAATTACTTCCCCGGGGAGAAGCATGAGCCGTCCACAGCGGGGGACCCTCCGTGATGTGCGGAAGGGCAACCGGTCCGTGGTCCTGTGGACGTTGTATTTCGCCAACGAGCTGAGCAGGCACGACCTGGCCCAGACGACCGGTCTCAGCGCCGCGACGGTCAGCAACGTGATCGGCGACCTCATCGCGGACGGCATCGTGGTCGAGACCGGTTCCGTCGACTCCGACGGCGGGCGCCCGCGGATCATGCTCAGGGTCGACCCCTCGTACGGATACGTGGTCGGGGTGGGGGTCGGGGAGACCCGCGTCCGCGTCGAGCTGTACGACCTGGCGATGAAGGAGCGGGCGAGGAAGGAGTTCGCCCTCGACCCGAGCCACCACGAGCCCGCCGTGGTGGCCCGGCACATCCTCGACGGGCTGGAGGCGGTCCTGTCGGAGGCGGGGGCGGACGAGTCCGAGGTGCTCGGCATGGGGCTGGGCGTCCCGGGTGTCGCCGAGCAGGGGCCCGACCTGCTCATCCACGCCCGCGCGTTCGGCTGGGACGGCGTACCGCTGGGCGCGCTGCTGCGCGAGGGCACCTCGATCCCGGTCTTCGCCGACAACGGGGTCAAGACCACCGGCCAGGCCGAACTCTGGTTCGGGGCGGGCAAGGGCGCCCAGCACCTGGTCATGACCTTCATCGGCACCGGTGCCGGGGCGAGCATCATCAACGGCGGCGTCACCTACCGGGGAACGGCGAACGGCGCGGGGGAGTGGGGCCATACGAAGATCGTCCTCGACGGGCGCCCCTGCCGCTGCGGCGGCCAGGGCTGCCTGGAGGCGTACGTCGGCGCCGAGGCGATCCTCGCCGGCGCGGGCAGGGATCTGGGGGACGACGACGAGGAGAGCGTCTTCGCCGCGCTTCTCGCCGATCCGCTGGCCAGGCCCGCGTTCGAGGAGGCCGTCCGCTGCCTCGGGGCGGGGCTGGCCAACCTCATCAACCTGTTCAACCCCGATCGTGTCATCCTCGGCGGCTGGGCCGGGTCCCTGCTCGGGCGGGAGTTCCTCGCCGAGATCCGTGCCGCCGCCGCCAGGTACGCCCTGCCGCTGCCCTTCTCGCAGGCGTCGATCGAGCTGGGCCGGCTCGGTCCCGAGGCGGTCGCCCTGGGCGCGGCCACCCTGGTCGTCGAGGACTTCCTGCTGCGCAGCCACGCGGTGCGCCCCGCGGGGCGGGACGAGAGCCCGGCGCGGGCGGCCGGGCCCGCGCACGGCTGACCGGTCTCCGGTGCCGGGCGCCGCGGCTGTTGACGCCGTCCCGCCCAGCACTTATTTTGCATTCTGTACTAAGAGTGGCGACGGGGGGAACGACTGTGGGCGGGGCGGACATCGACGGGACGTTTCAGGGCGCGGCCTCCGGACGCGCCGCACCCCGTGGGGGAAGGCCGTCGTCAGGTGAGCGCCAGGCGAGTGGCCGGGCGGGCCGCCGATGAGGAGGGCGCTGGTCGTCCGTGGTGGCTGGGAGGGGCACGTCCCCGTCGAGGCGACCGAGCTGTTCATCCCCGAACTGGCCGCCGCCGGCTTCTCGGTGACCGTCGCCGACGACCTGGAGGTCTACGCCGACCGGCCGCTGCTGGCCGGGACCGACCTGGTCGTGCAGTGCTGGACGGGCGGCACCCTGACCCGGGAGCAGGAGGCGGGGCTGGTGGCCGCGGTCCGCGCGGGTACCGGTTTCGCCGGCTGGCACGGCGGCCTGGTGGCCACCTTCGACGGCAGCCATGACTACCTGCGGATGGTCGGCGGGCTCTTCCTGCACCACCCCGAGGACTTCCTCAGCTACGACGTCGTCATCGACCCCGCGCGCGCCGACCACCCGATCGTCGCCGGGCTGGACGACTTCACCGTCGAGACCGAGCAGTACTGGATGCTCACCGACGCCCACAACGAGGTTCTCGCCACCACGCGGTTCGCCTCACCGGAAACCGTCATGCCGGTCGTCTGGACCCGCAGGTGGGGGAGGGGAAAGGTCTTCTTCTCCGCCGTCGGCCACCGGCTCGCGGACCTGCGGCATCCCACCGTGTACGAACTCACCCGGCGCGGCCTGATCTGGGCCGGCCGGTGACCGCCTGACGTGACGTTCCCCGCGCCTCCCTCGGGGATGGGGGCGCGGGGAACGTCGCCTCAGATCCCGTTCCTGCCGATGACACCGCTGTACCACAGGGCGCTGTCCTTGGGGATGCGCCGTTGGGTGTCGTAGTCGACGTGGACCAGCCCGAACCGCTTCTCGTAGCCGTACGCCCACTCGAAGTTGTCCATCAGCGACCAGGCCAGGTAACCGCGCAGGTCGGCTCCCTCACCGATCGCCTGGTGGGCGGCGAGCAGATGGGTGCGCAGGTAGTCGACGCGCTCGGCGTCGGCCACCCGGCCGTCCTCGGCGGAGTCGTGGTAGGCCGCCCCGTTCTCGGTGATCATCAGCGGGGTGGTGGGATAGTCCCGCGCCAGCCGCACGAGGAGCCTGCGCAGGCCGTCGGCCTCGACGGGCCAGCCCATGGCGGTCACCGGCAGGCCGGGGTCGAGGTGTTCGACGCCCTCGGTGCCGGGGAAGCGGTTCGAGGAGGGCGTGCCCACCTTCGCCGCGACGAGGGTCGGCGCGTAGTAGTTGACTCCCAGCAGGTCGATCGGGGCGCCGATCAGCTCCTCGTCGCCGTCGGCGATGTGCTCCAGAGTGGTGAAGCGGGCCATGTGCTCCAGCATGTCGGCGGGGTAGCGGCCGTTGAGGATCGGGTCGAGGAAGATCCGGTTGTGCAGGCCGTCGACGAGCCCGGCCGCCGCGACGTCGTGCCGGTCCTGCGGGTCGCGGGGGGACACCGGGGTGAGGTTGACCGTGATCGAGACCTCTCGGGCTCCCGCCGCGCGCAGGGCGCGGGCCGCCAGACCGTGGCCGAGCAGCAGGTGGTGCGCCGCGCGGAAGGCCGCGTCCGGCTCGGTCCTGCCGGGCGCCTGATCGCCGGTGGCGTACCCGAGGAAGGCCGAGCACCACGGCTCGTTGAGCGTGGTCCAGGTCCTGATCCGGTCTCCGAGCCGGTCGTACACCACTCCGGCGTACTCGGCGAAGTGGTGGGCGGTCTCCCGCACGGTCCAGCCGCCCCGGTCCTCCAGGCACTGCGGCAGGTCCCAGTGGTACAGGGTGGTCATGGGCTCGATGCCGGCGGCCAGCAGGGTGTCCGTCAGCCGGTCGTAGAAGTCGAGACCGAGGGGGTTCACCGGCCCCGTGCCGTCGGGCCTGACCCGGGGCCAGGAGACGGAGAAGCGGTAGGTGTCGATGCCGAGGTCCCGCATGAGGGCCACGTCGTCGGCGTAGCGGTGGTAGTGGTCGCAGGCGATGTCGCCGGTCTGCCCGAGGTGCACCCGGCCGGGGGTCCTGGCGAAGGTGTCCCAGATGGAGGGGGCGCGTCCGTCCTCCGCGGCGGCGCCCTCGATCTGGTAGGCCGCGGTGGCGACCCCCCAGCGGAAACCGGGGGGGAACAGGGCCAGGCCGGTGCCGGTCCGGTCGTCGGTCTGGGTCATCCCTTGATCGCTCCTTGCGTGGTTACGCGGATGGGTCGCCTGCCGGGCGGCGTCAGGTCGACGATCGGTGGCAGGGGCGCCGTTCCACCCTCCCGCGCTCTGTGGGCGCCCGAGGGGAGTGGTGGCTGCTCAACTTTGAGGCTTAATTCATAATGAAATTTAAGGGGAAAAACTCCGTCTGCGTCAAGGTGGAGTTACCGAGTCGTGCCCAGGCCGTGGACGATTCCGATCGTGCCGGAACGGCCGACGAGAGCCGGCTCCCGGGAGCCGGCTCTCGTCGCGGACCGTGCGGGACCGGGGTGAACCGTCAGGTGCCGGGGTAGCCGCCCCCGCCGTGGGCGGCGTCGAGGGCGTCGTAGTCGGGGGTGAAGCCCTTCTTGGGGATGGCCGCCACGAAGTCCACGTGCCGTGGCCTCTTGTATGAGGCGAGGCCGCCCCGCACATGCTCGACGATCTCCTCGGCGGAGGCCGTGGCCCCGTCCCCGAGGACCACGACGGCCTTCACCGCCTGCCGCCACCGCTCGTCGGGGACGCCGATGACCGCGGCGTCGGCGACGGCGGGATGGGTCTTCAGCACCCGCTCGACCTCGGCCGGGTAGATGTTCTCGTTGCCGGACTTGATCATGCGGAGCCGGGGGCCGATGAAGGTGATCGTGCCGTCGGCCTCGCGGCGGCCGAGGTCGCCGGTGTGGTGCCAGCCCCCGCGCGTCTTCGCCTCGTTGAGCTCAGGTCTGTTGAAGTATCCGGAAAAAAGGGACTTGCCGCGGGCGCAGATCTCGCCCACCTCTCCCGCGGGCACCTCGTCGCCGTCAGGGGTGAGGATGCGCACCTGGACCAGTGGCGACGGCCGTCCGGCGAACCCCGCGGCCCCCGGGGCGAGCCCCAGGAAGGTCAGCATCCCGGCCACCTCCGTCTGCCCGTAGCCGCCCATCCTCGACCGGCACCAGGGGGAGTCGTCCACGCTCGTCATGGCGTCCCACTCGGCCGAGTGGGAGACGAAGCGGAGCGACGTCAGGTCGTACTTGCCGCCCTCGTTGGCCTTCACCACCGCGTCGATCATCTGCCCGAACAGGAACGCCTGGGTGACCTTCTCCGCGTCGACGAGGCGGCAGACCTCCTCGGGGTCGAAAGCCGGCGTGAACACGTTCGTCCCGCCGATCTGTAGCGTGGCCAGGCAGAACATCATCGTGCCCACGTGGAACAGCGGGCCGCTGTTCAGGAAGGTGAAGCCCGGCTCCATCTGCCGCACCACCAGCAGCGAGGCGCTGTGCGCGACCAGGGCGGCGCTGCTCAGCAGCGCCGCGTTGGGACGGCCGTCGAAGGCGGCGGTGTAGAGCGCGAGCACCGGCGCTGTGTCGTCGGCGTCGTCGGCGAACCCGTCCGGCACGGCGTCCGGGGACCCGCCGGCCAGGAACGCCTCGTAGCCCGCCCCCGCGAGGATCCAGTCCTCGCCGCTCAGCGGGGCGGCGACCTCGGACTCCTCCCAGACGACGACCTTCGGAGCGAGGTCCGAAAGGACGAAGGAGAGCTCTTCGGCCGACTGCCGCCAGTTCGCCGGGCAGAGGATCGCGCCGAGCCTGGACGAGGCGAGCAGCAGTTCGAGCACCGCGTGGTCGTTTCTGCCCAGCCAGAGCACCCGCTCCCCGGTCGTCACGCCCCGCGCGGCCAGCGCGCCCGCCAGGCGGGTGACCCGCGCGTCCAGTTCGGGGTAGGTGAGCCGCAACTCGCCGTCCACCACCGCGGTCACCCCGGGGCGGCTGCGGGCGTGCTCGGCGAGGACGTCGGACAGGGTCAACTGGTGGATCATCGCGCCTCCTGGTGGGGGTGGCGTACGGCCCGCGACCTCCCGCCTCGGCCGGTGCGAGCCGTACGGGGACGGATCATTCGAAAGCCGGCATGACCTCGGCGGCGAAGAACCGCATGACCTTCCTCATCTCCGCCAGTGGCATCGGCCGGGTGCTGCCGAAGTCGCAGAGCAGGTTGGCGAATCCGGAGTCCCGCAGCAGCCGGATCTGGCCGATCACCCGCTCGGGGTCGCCGATGACCTCCAACTGCTCCCAGCGGAAGTCGTTGGAGACCGAGCCACCCTTGAGGTAGCGGTCCTGGTAGTACTCGAAGCCCTGTGCGGCCTTGCCGGTCCTGGGGTCGATCGGGGCGCTCTTCTCGTTGAAGATCCGGCTCCGGTCGAACCCCGCCTCGAACCTGGCCTGGTCCTCGCGGGCAGCCTCCGCCGTGGCGGCGACGTAGACGCTGCGCGCGACCACCAGCTCGTGCCCGGTCACGTCGTGCCCGGCCAGTTCCGCGGTCGTCCGCCAGGTCTCCGCCGCCTTGACCACCTTGCGGAACGGCGCCGCCGGGTCGGCCAGGATGGGCAGGCCGCGCTCGGCGTACATGGTCACGGTCTCCGGGGACACGGCGGCCACATGGATCGGCGGGAACGGGCTCTGGAGCGGCCGGGGGACGAGTTCGACCTCGGTGCCGGTCCGGTAGAACTTGCCCTCGTACCGGAAGGTGGGGCTGCCCCAGAGGCCGAGGATGACCTCCAGCGCCTCGTTGAACCGGTCACGGGCCTCGGCCAGGTCGATGCCGAAGCCCTCGAACTCGAAGCTCTGGTAGCCGCGCCCGATGCCCAGCTCCAGCCGCCCGCCGGAGAGCACGTCCACCATGGCCGCCTCCTCGGCGACGTGGATCGGGTTGTGCAGCGGCAGCACCACGATGCCGGTGCCCAGCCGGAGCCGCTCGGTGCGCGCGGCCATGGCGGCCAGCATGGTGAACAGGTTCGGGACCACTCCGTAGTCGCGGAAGTGGTGCTCGGCCAGCCGCACGCCGTGGAAACCCAGCTCCTCGGCCAGCTCGACCAGTTCGAGATGGTAGTCGTAGACATCCTTGAAGCTCTGGCCGTCGAACCGGTGGAAGAGGTGGAAGGTCGAGAACTTCATCGGCTTGTCCCCTGGCGGTCGTCTCCGTCTGTCCCGTTCCGCGGTCTCGGTTGCGGCGGGCCGCACGAAACCAAGCGCTCGCTTGGGAAGCGTATCAGTTCTCCGCGTCCGGGGAAGTGCCGCGCCCGTCAGGAAATGGCGGTCGTGGGGTCGGGTAGTTTTCCGGGGTGACTGTCCTTCTGCCCGGTGTGGCGCTCACCGACCACGTGTTCACCGTTCCCCTCGACCACGCCGACCCCGGCGGCGAGACGATCGAGGTCTTCGCCCGGGAGGCGGTCGACCCGGCCAGGCAGCGGGAGGACCTGCCGTGGCTGCTCTTCCTGCAGGGCGGTCCCGGCGGCAAGTCGCCGCGCCCGACCGCCGCGGAGGGATGGCTGGGGCAGGCGCTGAAAACCCATCGCGTCCTGCTGCTCGACCAGCGGGGGACCGGTCGCAGCACTCCCGTCACCGCGAAGACGGTGCGCGGCACGGACGCCGAGCTCGCCGCCCGCCTCGGGCACTTCCGGGCCGACTCGATCGTGGCCGACGCCGAGCTGATCCGGCGCGAGCTCGCCGGTGACCGGCCGTGGGACACCCTCGGCCAGAGCTACGGCGGCTTCATCACGCTGACCTACCTCTCGCTGGCCCCCGAGGGCCTGGCGACCTGCTACGTGACCGGCGGCCTGGCCGGGCTCGACGCCACCGCCGACGACGTCTACTCCCGCACCTACCCGCGGGTCCTGGACAAGGTGCGCCGTTACTTCGCCCGTTACCCGCAGGACTCGGACCGCCTGGACGCGATAGCCGCCCACCTGCGCCTGCACGAGGTCTCGCTCCCCGACGGTGACGTGCTGACCGTACGCCGCCTGCAGACCCTCGGCATGTGCCTGGGGATGAGCGACGGCGCCGAATACCTGCACTGGTTGCTGGAGGAGGCCTGGACCGGCAGCAGGCTCTCCGACCTCTTCCGGTACGAGGTCATGATGGCCACCGGTTTCGTCGGCAACCCGCTCTACGCGGTCCTGCACGAGTCGATCTACGCCCAGGGCGCCGCCACGGACTGGGCCGCGCACCGGCTGCTGCCCAAGGAGTTCCACGAGGACGCGGGACCGACGCTCCCCACCGGGGAGATGATCTACCCCTGGATGTTCGACGAGATCGCCGCGCTCCGTCCCTTCCGGGGCGCCGCCGAGATCCTCGCCACCGTCTCCGGCTGGCCCGCCCTCTACGACCCGGCCCGGCTGGCCGCCAACCGGGTCCCGGTGGTCGCCGCCGTCTACTACGACGACATGTACGTCGACGAGGGCCTGTCCATGCGCACCGCGCGCGCGGTGGGCAACGTGCGGACCTGGGTGACCAACGAGTGGGAGCACGACGGCGTCCGGGTCTCCGGCGGCAAGGTCCTCGCCCGCCTGATGGACATCGCGGGCGGCGTCCACGGCTCCTGAACGTCTCGGGGCCTTCTGAGCCCGTGCCGTCCAAAGCGCCCGCTCCGGACGGCACGGGCTCAGGCCGGGTTGGACGCCTCGGTGACGGGGAGGCGTACCTGGAAGCGGGTGTCGCCGGGCCTCGACTCCACACGCAGGTCGCCGCCGTGGCGGCCGGCGACGATGCGGAAGGAGATGTCCAGGCCGAGCCCGGTGCCCTCGCCCACCGCCTTCGTGGTGAAGAACGGCTCGAAGATCCGCTCGCGCAGGGCCGCGGGGACGCCGGGGCCGGTGTCGCAGATCTCGATCAGCGCGATCGTGTCGTGTTCGAGGCGGGTGCGGACGGTCAGGACGCCGCTGCCGGCCATCGCGTCCAGCGCGTTGTGGATCAGGTTGGTCCACACCTGGTTGAGTTCTCCCGCGTAGGCGGGGATGGGCGGCAGCCCGGGGTCGTAGTCGGTGGCGATGGTGACCCCCGGCGGGATCTTGCCGCGGAACATGGTGAGGGTGCTGTCGAGCAGCTCCCGCACGTCCACCGTCTGGTACGGCGCCCGGTCCATCTGGGAGTACTGCTTGGCGGAGGCGATCAGCGAGGAGATCCGCTCGGTCGCGTCCGTCACCTCGTTCAGCATCTGGGAGATCTCGGTGGCCTCCGACAGCCAGTGCATCGCCGCGTCCAGGTGCCGGTCGCCGATCGCCTCGCGGACGGCGTCGAGCTTGCCGACCTCGAACCCGGCCGCCACCAGCGCCGGGGCGATCTCCCAGGCGTCTGAGACCCCGGCCTCCTCCAGGGCATCGGACAGCTCGTCCTCGGCGTCGGAGGTCTCCAGCGGCGAGCGGGGCGGCGCCTTCGAGGCGCTGTCGGCGCACGCCTCCTGCAGGTCGACCAGCTCGCGCAGCCGCTCGGGCTCGATGCCCTCCTCCGCCAGCGCGGCCAGCCGCCTGCGCGAGCTCCGTACCTTCACCCGCAGGTCGTCCACGGCCCGTACCGCCGCCGCGGCCGGGTTGTTGAGCTCGTGGGTGAGCCCGGCGGTGATCGTGCCGAGCGCGGTCAGCCGCTGCCGCCGGTCGATGAGCTCCCGCTGTGCCATCCCGCCCAGGCGGGCCCCGTCGAGCAGATGCACCGCCATCGGGAACCACTCGGCCATGATCATGCCGTACTTCCTGGCCGGGAGCATGAACATGCGGCTCGGCTTGGTGGCGCGCAGCGAGTGGGCGTAGGTGGCCGGGGCGCGGTCGCCCAGGTAGGCCAGGACCGCGCCGCCGTAGACGCCGGGCTGCGAGGTCGGGGTCATCGTGACCGGTCCGGCGGGGGTCTCGGTGATCATCACCACCTCGCCGTCGATGAGCACGGCGAAGCAGTCGGCCGGATCACCCTGCTTGATGATCGGCTCGCCCGCCTCGTACTCCTCCTCGGTCCCGTGTTCGGCGAGCCAGCGGAGCTTGTCCTCGTCGAGCCGCTCGAAGAGGAACAGCCCGCGGAGCACGTCTGTGTCGATCATGTGACCTCCTTGCCGAGCACGGAGAGGGACCTGGTCACGTCTTCTCCAGGTAGCGGTGGACGAGGGCCACGGCCATCGCGCCCTCGCCGACCGCGGAGGCGACCCGCTTGATCGAGTCGGCCCGGACGTCGCCGGCGGCGAACACCCCGGGAACGTTCGTCTCCAGGTGGTACGGATCCCGCCGGAGCGGCCAGTTGCGCGGCCTGTTCTCGTCGGCGGTCAGGTCGGGACCGGTCAGGACGAAGCCCCTGGCGTCGCGTTCGACGGTCTCGCCGAGCCAGTCGGTGAACGGCTCGGCGCCGATGAAGACGAACAGCCACTCGGCCCCGACCGTGCGCTCGCCGTCCGGGCCCTTCAGCGTGATCCGCTCCAGGTGCCCCTCGCCCTCGGCGCCGACCACCTCGGTCTCGGTGAGCACCTCGATGTTCGGGATCTGCGAGATCTGCTCGATCAGGTAGTGCGACATGGTCCGCTCCAGCCCGTCACCCCTGACGACCAGGTAGACCCTGCTGGCGTACCCGGACAGGTAGACCGCGCCCTGACCCGCCGAGTTGGCGGCGCCGACGATGTAGACCTCGCGGTTGCTGCACTCGGGCGCCTCGGTCATGGCCGCGCCGTAGTAGCAGCCGGAGCCGATGAACTCGTCGAGGCCGGGGGCGTTCAGCCGCCGGTAGGAGACGCCGGTGGCCAGGATGACGGTGTGCGCCGCGATCGAGCCGCCGTCGGCGAAGCCGACCACCCGGGCCTGGCCCTTGACCTCAAGGCTGGTGACCGTGCGGGCGGTGAGCAGCTCGGCGCCGAATTTCAAGGCCTGACGCCTGGCCCGGTCGGCGAGTTGCGCGCCGGAGACGCCGTCGGGAAAGCCCAGGTAGTTCTCGATCCTGGAGCTCTGGCCCGCCTGCCCGCCCGAGGCGTGCTGCTCGACCATCACCGTGCGCAGTCCTTCGGAGGCGCCGTAGACCGCGGCGCCCAGCCCGCCGGGGCCGCCCCCGATCACGATCAGGTCGTAGAAGTCGGTGGCCGGGGCGGTGGACAGCCCGACGGCCTGGGCCAGCTCGGACAGGTTCGGCGCGGTGAGTTTCGCACCGTCGCCGGTGACGACCAGCGGCACCCTGGCCGGACCGGTACCGCCCTTCTCCCCGGCCGCCGCGAGCAGCTCGGCGCCCTCGGGGGAGTCGTCCAGCATCCAGCGGTAGGGCACCTGGTTGCGCGACAGGAAGTCCCTGACCTCGTACGAGGGAGCCGACCAGCGCGCGCCCACCACCCGCAGCTCGTCGGACTCGCGCCGGTCGGTGCGCTGCCAGGCGTCGAGCTGGGCGTCCAGCACCGGGTAGAACTTCTCCTCCGGCGGGTCCCACGGTTTGAGCAGGTAGTGGTCGAGGTCGACCACGTTGATCGCCTGGATCGCGGCCTCGGTGTCGGCGTAGGCGGTCAGCAGTACGCGGCGGGCGTACGGATACAGGTCCATGGCCTGTTCCAGGAACTCCACGCCGTTCATCTGGGGCATTCGGTAGTCGGCGAGAATCGCCGCGACGTCGTCGCCGCGGAGCCGAAGTTCGCGGACGCTCTCGATGCCCTGGACAGCGGTGTCGGCCCGGACGATCCGGTAGGAATGGCCATAGCGGCGCCGCAGGTCGCGCGCGACGGAGCGTGATACACCTGGATCGTCGTCGACCGTCATGATGACCGGTTTATCCATGCGCTGTCTTCCCCCACAGATAGAGACCCTCGAGATGGGGACAACCTCTCCGAAGGATGCCACATTCGTGTTAAAGCAATCGCCCATCGGGCGCGGTCGTGGGGGCCGGATCGGGACCGTGGCCGGGTATCCCGGCGGCGCGCAGCAGGGCGGTCGCGCAACCGTGGTCGGTGAGGAAGCGCCTGAGTTCGGGATCACGGGCACAGAGCTCGCCCATGCTCTCGTGGCCGATCCGGTCGGCGATGATCTGCAGGGCGATGTCCTGCCTGACGTACTGGACGGCCATCGCGACGACGGCCGGGTCCTCGGTGTAGACGCCCCACGCGGTGCCGCCGGCGAAGCCGCCGACCAGGGCCTCCCGCCTGTCGCCCACGACGACCAGCAGCCGATGGTCCAGGCCCTGCCCCCCTTGGGCCTCCGTGGTCGCGCACGGGGCGGGGAAGCGGTGCTCGTAGAGGTTCCCGACCGGCTTTTGCACCGGTCCGAAGTGCAGCACCGAGGTCTCGACCCCGCGCTCGACGGCCCGCCCGACCAGTGGGGAGAGCCGCTCCATCTCCGCGGGCCAGATCGACAGGAACAGGTCGGTGTGCGCCTCGGCCACCACGTCCTCGGCCCGCGCGAGCAGTGCCTCCGCGTCCTTGAGGCTGTGGATCAGGTGTGCCCTGGGGGACGCCACGATCACGGGCAGCGAGACCTCCAGCGACTCGATCGAGTCGTCGAACTCCCGGCGCATGCGTTCCAGCAGGGAGCGCGGTGGCAGCGGCAGGTAGTCGACGGCGTCGTCGGCGCCACGCAACTCGTAGGCCGCGCTCTTGGCCACCAGCTTGCCCAGGGTCGCGTAGACCATGCTGCGTGGCACGCCTGAGCGCTTGGCGACCTCGTAGCCGTTGAGGGGCTGGCCGGCACCGACCAGGGTGACGTATGCCTTGGCCTCGTAGCCCGACATCCCCAAACGCTGTAATTGCTCCACTACGTCCTGCATCGCAGTTATGGTACGGCGCGAGCTACCCCTTTAGCGCTGTCCTAAAGCAGCTGTTTCGTGGGATTTTCGTCACGCACCCGGGTTGGAGGCCATCGTTTGGCGAGAGGGGGCCTGCCGGGTTTACCCGGCAGATGAATCGCCTGCCCGTTTGTGGTTCCTGTGTTCGAAACGGTCACGGGCCTGGCGCCCGCCCATCCCGGCCGGGCGGGGCGAGAAGCCGCTCCCGCCGGGGTGGGGGCGCGGAACGTCCCGATGGGCGGTATATCGACATTTTACTTTTATTTGGGCTGCGCTATTTCGGTCCGGCCGGCACCGGCCGCTGTGCGGTCGCCACCGGGAAAGCGGAAGGCCGCGGACGCCCCCGGCAGGACGTTCGCGGCCTTCGCGTTCTTCGGTCGGGATCAGACCTGTTCGGCCTTCTCCAGAGCGGAGCAGCAGGTGTTCACGATGAGGCGGGTCACCTGGTAGGGGTCGACGTTGGCGTTCGGACGCCGGTCCTCGATGTAGCCCTTCTTCTCCACCTCGACCTGCCACGGGATGCGGACCGAGGCGCCGCGGTCGGAGACGCCGTAGCTGAACTCGTTCCAGGGGGCGGTCTCGTGGAGGCCGGTGAGACGGTCCTCGATGCCGGCGCCGTAGTACTTGACGTGCTCCAGGGCGTTCGCCGCGAGGGCCTCGCAGGCGGTGATGATCGGGTCGTAGCCCTCGCGCATCGCCTTGGTGGAGAAGTTGGTGTGCGCGCCCGCGCCGTTCCAGTCACCCTTCACCGGCTTGGCGTCCAGGGTGGCGGCGATGTTGAAGTCCTCGGCGGTGCGGTAGAGCAGCCAGCGGGCGATCCACATGTGGTCGGAGACCTCCAGGGGGCCGGCCGGGCCGATCTGGAACTCCCACTGCCCGGGCATGACCTCGGCGTTGATGCCGGAGATGGCCAGGCCCGCCTCGATGCAGTAGTCGAGGTGCTTCTCGACGATCTCGCGGCCGAAGACCTCGTCGGCGCCGACGCCGCAGTAGTAACCCCCCTGCGGGGCGGGGAAGCCGCCGAGCGGGAAGCCGAGCGGACGGCCCTCCTTGAAGAAGGTGTACTCCTGCTCGATGCCGAACCACGACTCCTGGTCGGCGTACTTCTCCGCGACCTCGACGAGGGCCGCACGGGCGTTGCTGGCGTGCGGGGTCATGTCGGGGTTGAGCACCTCGCACAGCACCAGCACGTTGCCGCCGCCGCGGATCGGGTCCGGGCAGGTGAACACCGGCTTGAGCACGCGGTCGGAGGAGGAACCGTCGGCCTGGTTGGTGCTGGACCCGTCGAAGCCCCAGATCGGGAGTTCGGCACCGTCCGCCATGACCTTGGTCTTTGAGCGGAGCTTGGCGGTCGGCTCGGTACCGTCGATCCAGATGTATTCGGCCTTGAAGGTCATCGGCGGAGTCCTTGAGGGTGGAGGTGTCTGCTGCCACCAAAGATTTGCAAGTCGCGATTTCGCAACTGTTGCCCGTATGTGAACAGAGTGTTACCCAACCTCATCCGGGCAGGCAGCGGCCGCCCCGAAAACCGCACATGCCATTCTCTGCCCCTGTGAGCTGCCCTTTTGCCGGCCGATTGGCCCGATGTAGACGTTCATCGCGGAGGAAACGGCGTGCCGCGGAGCGGTGGGCGGAGGTCGAGGGCGGCCGGCCCGGAGCCTCCGGCCAATCCGCCGCCCACTTAACCGAGCAAGCGCTTGCCTAAGAAAGGTGACCGCGTTACCGTGACGGGCGATGGCCGAGATCCGCCCGCGTCCACGACGTCCCGGCGGTCCACGGACGTCGTCCGCCGGGACGGATCGCGCCCCGTCTCGGCGGGCGACCCGATCTGTCAGGAGCCGGATGCGAGGTAGGGCGGCCGTCGCGGGCCTCGGGATGACGGCCCTGACGCGGGCCTCGGGCAGGACCGAGCTGGAACTCGCCGTCGAGGCGTCCCGCGCCGCGCTGGCCGACGCCGGCCTGGAGGCCGGGCAGGTCGACGCGGTCCTCAGCTACCACATGAACGACTCGGCCCCCGTGGTCGGTGTCGCGAGGGCACTGGGAATCGAAAGGCTGGGCTGGCACAACGACATCTCCGGCGGCGGTACCCAGACGGCGTCCATCCTCGGCGACGCGGCGATGCTCATCGCCTGCGGCGTCGCGGGCAGCGTGCTGGTCTACCGGGCGCTGAACGGCCGCTCGGGCAGGCGTATGAACACCGTCTCCACCGGTCCGCAGGAGCGCTTCACGGTCCCGTACGGGATGGCGGGACCGATCCCGATGTTCGCCCTGGCGGCGCAGCGCTACCTGCACGAGACCGGTCTGGGAGAGGAGCATCTGCACGCGGTCGTCGCCCAGTCACGGGACAACGCCGCGGCCAACCCGCGCGCCCTGCGGCGCGATCCGCTCTCGCTGGAGGAGTACCTGGCCAGGCCGTACGTCTGCGCACCGCTGCGGACCGTCGACTGCTGCCAGGAGACGGACGGCGCCTGCGCGCTGGTGATCCGCGACGCGCGGCTCGCCCCGGAGGCTCCCCGGATCCACGCCGTGGTCAGGGGAGGGGGGCCGGGCTGCTCGTCCATGGACCGTTCGCCCGACGTCACCGCGGTCTTCTCCGCCCATGTCGCGGCTCCCCTGTGGGAGAAGTCGGGCATGCGGCCCCGGGACGTGGACGTCGCCCTGCTCTACGACGCCTACTCCTGGCTGGTGCCCCGGCAGCTGGAGGACTTCGGCCTGGCCGGCCGGGCCGAGCTGGGCGAGTTCCTCCTCGCCCGCCGCCACGCCGGGGTCAATCCGCACGGCGGCCTGCTGTCGGAGGGGTACGTGCACGGGCTGAACAACGTGGCCCAGGCCGTAAGGGAACTCAGAGCGGGTCGCGAGACCGCGCTGGTGACCGGATTCGGCGGCAGCTACGGCAGCGCGGCCCTGCTGGTCCGCCCCGGCTGAGGCCGCGACGCGCGCGGGGGGTGGGCGAGTGCCGACCACGCCGGGTCGGCCACTCGGCGGGGCGCGGCGGGCGCGGGGCCGGACACGGGCTCAGCTGGACTCGTCCCAGTCGTCCTCCCGAGAGCCGGCGAGCTCGGCCTCCATCTCCTCCAGATCCCGCATGAACCCCTGGAACCCCCTCGGGCCCAGGCGGCGCCAGACGAGCAGCTGCAGGGAGCGCGTCTCCTCGTCCAGCGTCGGCTCCTCGTGGCGTGGCGCCCGCGTCTCCTGGGCCTGCCGGTCCACGGCCTGGAGCTCCTCGACCGTGAAGCGAACTCCGTGCTCGCGTTCGAGCAGCCGGAGGTGCGGGTCGTTGCGCAGTCTCTGGTCCCGGGCGCGCCGGGCGCGCCGGGCGGCCAGCTCGTCGTGGACGTGCGCACTGGAAACCTGGGGCGGCGTGTCGGCCGGACGTCGAGTCATCGTGGGTTCGCCTCCGTCGGGCGGCTCCTTTTCTGGAACCTCTGCCATGAACGACGCTTGACGGGCGGCGTAGGTTGTCGGAACTTTTCCCGCGGACTCCGGAGCCACCGGCGTCACACCCTCCACCATGCCCCCGATGGTCTTGACTCGGCCCCGAGTTGAGAATAATTTTCACCCAGATGATTTTTGATGAAAGGAATACTTGTGGCCGCAGGTGCGCTCGGACGCATCCAGACCGAGACGCCCGCGCTGCCGGAGGCGCTGCGCCGGGTGGGTGAGGCGATCCTGGCCGACCCCGCGGAGGCGGCGCGATCCACGATCATCACGCTGGCCGAGCGGAGCGGCAGCTCGCCCGCCACGGTCACCCGTTTCTGCAGGGTGTTCGGTTTCGCGGGATACGCCGGGCTACGGGTCGCGCTGGCCACCGAGACCGGCCGCGCGGCGCAGGCCAACTGGGACATGGGGGTGGGCCACGAGATCGGCCCCACCGACCCGCTCGACGCGGCGATCGGCGTGATGGCCGCCGCCGACTCGCGGCTCATCCAGGAGACCGCGGCCCAGCTCGACGCGGGCACCGTCGCCAAGGTCGCCGAGGCCATCGTCGCGGCCCGCCGCGTCCTCATCTTCGGGGTCTCCACCAGCGGGGCGGTGGCCGGGATGATGGGCGGGCGGTTGCGCCGCATCCGGGTCCCCTGCTGGAGCCACGCCGACGCGCACGAGGCGCTCGCCGACGCGGCGCTGCTCGGCGAGGGCGACGTCGCCATCGGCATCTCCCACCAGGGCCGTACCCGCGAGGTGCTGGAGTCCCTCGGCGAGGCCGGAGACCGGGGCGCGCTGACCGTCGCGGTCACCTCCTTCGCCCGTTCCCCGCTGGCGGAGTTGTCGGAGCTGGTACTGACCACCGCCAGCCGCGAGACCACCTTCCGGCTGGGTGGCCTGGCCGCGGTCCACTCCCAGCTCTTCGTCCTCGACACCGTCTACGTCGCGGTCGCGCAGCGCACCTACGAGCAGACCAACGAGGCGTTCGAGCTGACGATCCGGGCCCTCGAGAGCCACCGCGTGGAGAGGAACTGAGCGTGGACATCAATATCGGGGCCGTCGAGTACGTCCATGAGGTGAAAGCCCTGGTGGACGAGGTCTCCCGGACCCAGGAGGCCGCGGTACGGGACGCGGCCGCGTTGACGGTGACCTCCCTGCTCGACGGCGGCGTGATCCAGGCCTTCGGCTCCGGGCACTCCGAGGCGATCGCCATGGAGATCGCCGGGCGCGCGGGCGGCCTGGTGCCCAGCAACCGTCTGGCCCTGCGTGACGTCGTCCTGTACGGGGACGCCCCGGTCGGCACCCTCCTCGGAGCCCCCGGCGAGCTGGAGCGCGATCCGTCGGTCGCCCGGCGGATCTACGACCTGGCGCCCGTCCGGCCGCAGGACGTGTTCGTGCTGATCTCCAGCTCCGGGGTGAACGGCTCGGTGGTCGAGCTGGCCTCGATCGTCAAGGAGCAGGGGCACGGCCTGATCGCCCTGACCTCCGTACGGCACAGCACCGCGATGACCTCGCGCCACCCCTCGGGCCGCAAGCTGCTCGACCTCGCCGACGTGGTGCTCGACAACCGAGCTCCGTACGGTGACGCGGTACTCCCGCTCCCGGACGGCGGCACGTTCGGGGCGGTCTCCACGATCACCTCGGCGCTGCTGGCCCAGATGGTCGTGGCCGAGGTGGTGCGCACGCTGATCGAGGCGGGCCACACTCCGCCGATCTACCGCTCCGCCAACGTGACCGGCGGAGACGAGCACAACCGTGCTCTCGAGAACCGCTACGCCGGAAGGATCCGGCGAGGTGCCTGACCACTGCCTGTCACTTCCAGGCCACCCCCAGGAGGAAGCATGACCCAGCTATCCAGGCGCGAGCTCCTGCGCAGCGCGGCCCTGGCCGGCCTCGCCCTGCCCGCCCTGTCCGCGTGCGCCACCCCCGCGGGCAACGGCGGCGCCGCGTCCTCGGCACCCGCCGCCGGGGCCACCAGCGCGGCCAACCCGCTCGGCTTCGCCGAGGACAGGCCCCTGGAGATCTGGATCTTCGACGGCGGTTTCGGCGACGCCTACGCCAAGGACGTCCACGAGAAGCTGCTCCAGGCCAGGCACCCCAAGCTGGAGATCAAACACAACGCGACCAAGGAGATCGCCAAGACCCTCCAGCCGCGCTTCGCCGGTGGGAACCCGCCGGAGTTCATCAACAACTCCGGCGCCAACGCGATGGACTTCGGCGCCCTGGTCCAGGACGGTCAGCTCGCCGACCTCACGCCGCTGTACGACGCGCCCAGCTGGGACGACCCCGCGGTCAAGGTGCGCGACACGATCGACCCGAACGCGATCGAGCTGGGCAGCTACGACGGCAAGCCCTACGTCCTCAACTACGCCACCACCGTCTGGGGCATCTGGTACTCGCAGAAGCTCTTCGAGGCCGAGGGCTGGCAGATCCCCAAGACCTGGGCCGACTTCCTGGCCCTGTGCGAGACCATCAAGAAGGCGGGCAAGATCGCGCCCTTCACCTACGCCGGCAAGCACCCCTTCTACATCTACGAGACCATCCTCACGCTCGCCGCGAAGATCGGCGGCAAGGACGTGCTGAAGAACATCGACAACCTCGAGGACGGCGCCTGGAAGGCCGAGCCGGTCAAGCAGGCCGCGGCGGCCTTCGCCGAGGTCGGGGCGAAGTATCTGCTCCAGGGCACCGCGGGGCTCGACCACGTGCAGACCCAGACGGCGCACAACAAGGGCCAGGTCGCCATGTTGCCCTGCGGCTCCTGGCTGGAGAACGAGCAGAAGGACTCCACCCCGGCCGACTTCGGCTACGCGATGTTCACGCTGCCCGACTTCGGTTCCTCGGACGCCCTGCCGTACGGCACCCTGCACGCCCGGCCCGGCGAGGAGTACGTCGTCTCGGCGAAGTCGGCCAACCCCAACGCGGGTCTGGAGTACATGCGCGCCATGCTCTCCAAGGAGGGCGCGGGCAAGTTCATGGAGCTGGTCTCCACGCTCACCGTCGTCAAGGGCGCGGGGGAGGGCAAGACGCTCAAGCCCGGCCTCAAGAGCGCCTCGGCCGCGCTGAACGCGGCCGGTGACAACGCCGTCTGGTTCCTGTTCCGCAAGTGGTACGTCGAGCTGCACGACGAGGTGGCCGCCGCGACCGGGCAGCTCATGGCCGGCAAGCTGACCGTCGACGCGTGGGCGGACCGCGCGCAGCGGAAGGCCGACGCGATCAAGAAGGACACCTCGGTGAAGAAGTTCAACCGTTGACGTCCGCCCCCGTTCGGTAACGGGGGACGCCAGTGCCGACACCACCCCTAGGCAGGAGATCGCGTTGAGGTCCACGGTTCACCGGCCCGCCCGGCGACGGGCCGATCACCGAACGGCGAGTCGCTCATGAACCACGGCAGGACACGGTTCGTCGCGGGATTCCTGGTGATCCCGGTGGCCCTCTACGTGATCTACGTGATCGCGCCCTACGCGCAGGCCTTCTACATCGCGTTCACCGACTGGCGCGGGGTGAACGCGAGCCCGCGGCTGGTGGGCCTGGAGAACTTCCAGCGACTCCTGGCCGACAACGTGTTCTGGAAGGCCGTCAGTCACAACCTCATCCTGCTGGTCCTGATGCCGATCCTGACCCTGGGGATCGCGCTCTTCTTCGCCTTCCTGCTCAACGCGGGCGGGCGGGGCGGCACCGGGGGCATCTGGGGGTCGAAGTTCTACCGGGTGGTGTTCTTCTTCCCCCAGGTGCTGGCCGTCGCCGTGGTCGCCGTACTGTTCCAGCAGGTCTTCAGGCCCGACCGCAGCGGGATGCTCAACGCGCCGCTCATCGCCCTGGGGTTCGAGCCGATCGGCTTCCTGTCGGACACCAGGGTCGCGTTCTGGTCGATTCTCGCCGTGCTGGTCTGGCAGGCCGTCGGTTTCTACGTCGTGCTCTTCTCCGCCGGCATCTCCTCCATCCCCCGCGACCTGTTCGAGGCGGCGGCGATCGACGGCGCGGGAAGGGTGCAGCTGTTCCTGCGGGTCACGCTGCCGCTGCTCTGGGACACGATCCAGGTCGGCTGGGTCTACCTCGGCATCGCCGCGCTGGACGTCTTCGCCATCGTGTGGGTGATGACGGCGGAACACGGCGGGCCCGACCACTCCACGACCGTGATGGCGGCGGAGATCTACCGCACCGCCTTCCAGTACTTCAAGTTCGGCTACGCCTCCGCGATGGGCGTGGTGCTGTTCTTCTTCACCATCGGGTTCGCGACACTGGCCCTGCGCCTGTCGCGACGTGAACGGATCGAGTTCTAGTGGCGGACGCCGTGATTCCCCGGAGCCGGGCCTGGGCCCGCGAGGAGCGCAGGAGGCGGCTCGGCCCCCTGTCGGCCCTGACGCACGTCGCACTGCTGGTCTGGACGGTCCTGGTCGTCGTGCCGATCGTGTGGACCTTCCTCGCCTCGGTGAAGAGCGAGGACGAGATCTTCGGCGACGCCTGGTCGCTGCCGGCCTCCCTCCGCTTCGACAACTGGGCTCGCGCCTGGGAGCAGGCGCACATCGGCCAGTACATGATCAACAGCATCGTGGTGGTGGCCTTCAGTACCTTCGGCACGATGCTGTTCGGCTCGATGGCCGCGTACGTGCTGGCCCGCTACCGCTTTCGCGGCAACCGGGCGATCTATCTGCTGTTCGTCTCCGGCCTGGCCTTCCCGGTCTACCTGGCGCTGACCCCGCTGTTCTTCGTCGTGCAGAACATGGGGACGGTTCCGGTGATCGGCCGGTTCATCGGCCTGAACACGCACGGCGGGCTGGTGCTGGTCTACATCGCCTACTCGCTGCCCTTCACGGTCTTCTTCCTCGCCGCGTTCTTCAGGACGCTGCCGGGCGCGGTGGCCGAGGCGGCCTTCGTGGACGGGGCCTCGCATGCCCGGGTCTTCTTCCGGATCATGCTCCCGATGGCCAAGCCGGGCATCATCAGCGTGACCATCTTCAACGTGCTCGGCCAGTGGAACCAGTATCAACTGCCCCTGGTGCTGCTCACCTCGGACAGGGACAAGTGGGTGCTCACCCAGGGCATCGCCGACATCTCCACGGCGGCCGGCTACGACGCCGACTGGTCGGCCCTGTTCGCCGCGCTGAGCATGGCCATCCTGCCGATGATGATCGTCTACACGCTCTTCCAGAGCCAGATCCAGAAGGGCCTCACCGCGGGCGCGCTCAAGTAGGCCGCTTGAGCCTTTTGAAGCTTTCATAAGGCAGCCTTGAGGTTCGATTCGTGCGAACGGGTTGACTGGCGGGGCTTGTTGGCGGTTAGGTTCGTTAGGAAAGTTTCCTAACGAGCGAGATACTCCCCGCCCGCGTCCCGTCATCGGAGAGATCGTTCCTCCACCATCCCCTTGGAGAGACACGTGTCCATCTCATCGAACTCCCGCCTCGGCCGCCGCACCCCGCGCCTCCTGCTGGCCTCGGCCGCGATCGCGGTCCCGGCCCTGATCGCCCCCGCCGGCGTCGGGCACGCGGCTACGCTCTCGCCCGCCGCCGCGCCCGCCGGGCTGGTCGCCGACTCCGCGGCGGCCGACCTCAACAACCCGCGCAAGAAGGACATCGCCATGCAGCTGGTGTCCAGCGCCGAGAACTCCTCGCTGGACTGGAAGGCGCAGTACAAGTACATCGAGGACATCGGCGACGGCCGCGGCTACACCGCCGGGATCATCGGCTTCTGCTCCGGAACCGGCGACATGCTCGACCTTGTCGAGCTCTACGCCCGGCGCAAACCGGGGAACGTGCTCGCCAGGTATCTCCCCGCCCTGCGCAAGGTCGACGGCACCGCCTCCCACAAGGGTCTCGACCCGAACTACACCAAGGACTGGAAGACCGCCGCCAAGGACACGGCCTTCCAGCAGGCCCAGCACGACGAGCGTGACCGGGTCTACTTCAACCCCGCGGTCAGCCAGGCAAAGAAGGACGGCCTGCGCGCCCTCGGCCAGTTCGTCTACTACGACGCCATCGTCATGCACGGCGACGGCACCAATCCGCAGAGCTTCAGCGCGATCCGCAAGAACGCCCTGAAGAAGGCGAAGCCCCCCGCGCAGGGCGGCGACGAGACGAAGTACCTGCACGCCTTCCTCGACGCCCGCAAGGTCGCCATGAAGGCCGAGGAGGCTCACGAGGACACCAGCCGCGTCGACACCGCCCAGCGGGTCTTCCTCAACAAGGGCAACCTCGACCTCGACACCCCGCTGTCCTGGAAGGTCTACGGAGACTCCTTCAAGATCAGCTGACCCCGCCAAGCCCCGGCGGCCCCCACCCCGCCGGGGCACTCCGCCTCGACATTCCTGGTCGGCGTCGTTGACGCTCTCGAATACCGAGAGACATCGTCGGCTATCCGCGACAGGGGAGGTCCTGGAGGGAGGTGCGGAGCGCGATCACCCGGAACGCCGCGCCGGGAGGTTCTTCAGGGCCTCGCGGCGGCTCAGGCCGCTGATGCCGGTGTGGTCGACGTAGCGGACGACCTCGTCGGGGTTGGTCTTGGCGTACTCGCGCAGGGCCCAGCCGATCGCCTTGCGGGCGAAGAAGTCGTTGTCCGACAGGCTCGGCTCGATGCAGGCGTACAGCAGGCCGATGTCGGTGGCGGACTTGAAACGGTTCTGGGAGAGGATGGCCGTCCGGCGCTTCCACAGGTCGGTGCCGCGGGCCCAGCGCAGCATGAGGGGGCGCATGGTGTCGGGGAAGGCCGCGAGCAGGCCGCCGACGCGGTGGACGGCGAGGTCGTCGACGTAGTCCCACCAGGCTCCGGTGACGATCATCTCCTCGTACATCGGCAGCGCGTCGAGCGTCTGGAAGCCCCGGTAGAGGCGGAAACCGGTCAGCTCGATCGCCGCGTAGCGCTCCTCGCGGTACTCGGCCCCGTGCCACAGGGCCAGCGTCGCCTCCCGCCACGCGGGCGCCGTCTCCACGTAGTACTCGGTGAACACCCGCTTCAACGCCGCGCGGCGAGGTGCGGCCTGCACCCCGAGGAAGGGCATCTCCGACTTCATGTAGGCCCGCATGACCGGGGCCTTGGCGGGGTCGGCCACCTCGGTGAGTGCCATGCGCACGGCCTTCTGCAGTATCTCCACGCTCGCCCACCACTTCCCGTTCGCTTCGCGGACGGCTTGATTCTCACAGGCCGCGTCGCTCTCCGCGCGGGGTTCCGCTCACGGGTGTCAAGCCTTCTGGCTGCTCCGCTCGCCGGTCGCCAGGCCGTCGAACAGGACGGTGATGTAGTGCTCGGCGAGACCCGCGGTGTTGAGGCGTCCTCCCGGGCGGAACCAGCGCACCGCCACCCAGATGGTGTCGCGGATCATGCGGTAGGTGAGCTTGGGATCGACGTCGGCGCGGAACAGGCCGGCGGCCTGGCCGAGCTTGATCTGCCCGACCCACATCCGCTCGACCTCGTCCTCGGCCTTGACCAGGTAGTCGAAGCGGTCACCGGGGAGTGAGCGCAGGTAGTTCCAGTCGTTCTGCATGACGGTGATCGCCGCGCGGTGGGGCTCCAGAGTGCTGAACCCGATGCGCACCATCTCTGAGAGGATCGTGCGGGAGTCGCCGTCCTGTTCCAGGGCGGCGCGGTAGCGGCCGACGAGGTCGTCGAGGAAGGTGGTCAGCACCTCGTCGACGATCGTCTCCTTGGAGTCGAAGTGGTGGTAGAGGCTTCCGGAGAGGATGCCGGCCTCTTCGGCGATCTCCCGGACGGTGGTCGCCTGGAAGCCCTTGCGGGCGAAGAGCTCGGCGGCGAGTTTGACGAGATGATCGCGGCGCTCTGACGCCGGGCCGGATGCGGCCGCGCGCTTGGTCCCACCCTGGCGCTTGACCGGGGTCGTGGTCGCGCCGCCGGAGTTCTTTCGCGTGTTCACTCCCCCATTATGAACCCTTGCGCAATCGCTTGTTCACCGAAACGCGCCAGCTCATCGCGGCTTCTGTTTTTAACCAAGCGCTTGCTACGCTTGTCGCCAGGTGAAGACCGAAGGGATTCAGACAATGACCGAGGCATACATCGTCGGCGCGGTCCGTACCCCGGTGGGCCGCAGGAACGGCGGTCTCGCCGACGCGCACCCCGCCGACCTGGGCGCCCACGCCATCCGCGAGCTTGTCGGGCGCACCGGAGTGGATCCCGAGGCCGTGGACGACGTCGTGTTCGGGTGCGTCGACACCGTCGGCCCGCAGGCCGGCGACATCGCCCGTACCTGCTGGTTGGCCGCCGGGCTGCCCGAGGGGGTGCCCGGCGTCACCGTCGACCGCCAGTGCGGCTCCTCCCAGCAGGCACTCCACTTCGCCGCCCAGGCGGTACTGTCGGGCACCGCCGACCTGATCGTCGCCGGTGGCGTGCAGAACATGAGCCGGGTCCCGATCGGCTATGCCATGACCGCCGGGCAGGCGCTCGGCTTCGACAGCCCGTTCGCGGGTTCCAAGGGCTGGCAGGCCCGGTACGGCGGACAGGAAGTGTCCCAGTTCCGGGGCGCCGAAATGATCGCCGAAAAATGGGATATATCGCGACTTGAGATGGAGGAGTTCGCGTACCGGTCCCACCGGCGGGCGCTCAGCGCGATCGACGAGGGGCGCTTCGCCGCCGAGATCGTCCCCTACGAGGGCGTCTCCACCGACGAGGGCCCGCGCCGTGACACCAGCCTGGAGCGGATGGCCGGGCTCAGGACCCTGGTCGAGGGGGGAAGGCTCACCGCCGCGCTCTCCTCGCAGATCTCCGACGGCGCGGCCGCGCTTCTCGTCGCCTCCGAGCGGGCGGTCAAGGCCCACGGACTGACCCCGCGCGCCCGGATCCACCACATCTCCGCCCGCGGCGACGACCCCGTCATGATGCTCTCCGCGCCGATCCCCGCCACCGCGTACGCCCTGCGCAGGGCGGGTATGACGATCGGCGACATCGACGCCGTCGAGATCAACGAGGCGTTCGCCCCCGTCGTGCTGGCCTGGCTGAAGGAGACCGGCGCCGACCCCGGCCGGGTCAACCCCAACGGCGGTGCCATCGCCCTCGGCCACCCGCTCGGCGCGACCGGCGCCCGGCTGATGACCTCGCTCCTGCACGAGCTGGAGCGGACCGGCGGCCGGTACGGGCTGCAGACGATGTGCGAGGGCGGCGGCCAGGCCAACGTGACGATCATCGAACGGCTCTGACCGCCTCCGGCGAGGCCGCCCCACCGGGATCTGCTCCCGAACGTGTCCACAGCCGCCAGGTAGCTCCGTATACCGGTCGGTAGTGGGCGTGTGGCGTTCGAGCGTGTTCCTGATCTCGGGGGCGGTTCGGGGGAGTGGGATGCCGGGTGCGGTCGGGTTCGCCTTCGCTCACCTGCCGCAGTCGGCGCCGGTGTTCTCCTGGCCCAGTCGGTGAGGGGAAAGGGGAGTACCCACTCCTTTCCACTCTCAACGTATAGCGCACCGGGGGGCTTGCCACAAGACCCGGGTCGTGCCGCAGAATCGTCGGCCGAGGCCAGAACCTGCGGAAACGGGGGATACGAAATGCGAGTGTTGTTGTCGACGTATGGGTCACGCGGGGACGTCGAACCGCTGGTGGGACTCGCGGTGCGGTTGCGGGAACTCGGCGCGGAGGTGCGGGTGTGCGCGCCGCCGGACGAGGACTTCGCGCAGCGGTTGGCCGGTGTCGACGTGCCGCTGGTGCCGGTCGGCCGGTCGGCGCGCGCGCTGACGACCATGGCACCGTCGGCGGCGGACCTGCCCCGGCGCGCGGCCGAGTTGATCGCCGGCCAGTTCGACGCGGTCACCGCGGCGGCCGAGGGGTGTGACGCGTTGGTGGCGACCGGCATGATGCCAGCCGCGGCCGGCGCGCGGTCGGTGGCCGAGAAACTGGGCATCCGCTCCGTGTTCGTGGCCTTCCAGCAGATCACCCTGCCGTCGCCGTACCACCCGCCGCTGGCGTATCCGGGCCGGCCGTTCCCGCCGGACGTGACCGACAACCGGGTGCTGTGGGAGCTGGACGCCCAGAGCGTCAACGCGCTGTTCGGTGCGGCGCTCAACACGAACCGGGCGTCGATCGGCCTGCCACCGGTGGACAACGTTCGCGACTACGTCATCGGCGACCAGCCGTGGCTGGCGACGGACCCGACGCTGGACCCGTGGCAGGAGACGCCGGACCTCGACGTCGTGCAGACCGGCGCGTGGATCCTGCCGGACGAACGCCTGCTCCCGGCCGAGTTGGTGACGTTCCTGGACACCGGCACACCACCGGTGTACGTGGGCTTCGGCAGCATGCCCATGCACGCGTCGAAGGACGCCGCCCGGGTGGCCATCGAGGCGATCCGCGCGCAGGGCCGCCGTGTAGTGGTCTCCCACGGCTGGGCGGACCTGGCCCTGATCGACGACCGGGACGACTGCTTCGTCGTCGGCGAGGTCAACCAGCAGGCACTGTTCGGCCGGGTGGCCGCCGTCGTGCATCACGGCGGCGCGGGCACGACGACGACGGCCACCCGGGCCGGCGCGCCTCAGGTGGTGGTACCCCAGGCGACGGATCAGCCGTACTGGGCCGGCCGGGTGGCCGGCCTGGGCATCGGTGCGGCACACGACGGTCCGGCTCCGACCGTCGAGTCCCTGTCGGCCGCGCTCAGAACGGTCCTGGCCCCCGAGACCCGCGCACGGGCGAGGGCCGTGGCCGGCACGATCCGCACCGACGGGACGACGGTGGCCGCGACGCTGCTGCTCGACGCGATCAGCCGGGAAAGGCCGCCGGTGTCCGCGTGAACCACATGGGATCGGCGATCCAGGACCCGGAACACGAGAACCCGCGAACCCTGGCGACCTGAACCGGCAACGGCCGGGGGCCACGTCAGGCGGAGCGTTGCTCGTCATGGCCACCAGGTTCGTCACGCTCGTCCAGACGCCTTGCCGCGCGCAATGGCCGCAAGCGACCCCAGATCGGAGCCAACGACGTGAACCCGCTGACCACCAGCGCGTTTGACCTTCCCGACCACCTCGCCCCCAAGGCCGACCCGAGGCTGATCGACGGCGACGAGCAGCACTTCGCGGCCATCGCGGAGAGCCTCGAGCAGTCGATCGCCGACCTGTCCGACCGCCTCGATGCCGAGCGCAAGGCGCCCGGCGGCAAAGGCCGGCAGGCGGTGGACCGGGACCTGGAGATCCACCGGCTGACCGCTCGCCTGCGCGCGCTGCGTCGCTTCGGCTTGGACCTGTGCCTCGGACACATGGTCGGCGCGGACAACTCCGAGCCCGTGTACGTCGGACGACTCGGCCTCACGGACAGCGCGGGTCGTCGGCTGCTGCTCGACTGGCGCTCCCCCGCGGCCGAGCCGTTCTTCGGAGCCACCCACGCCAACCCGATGGGCCTGGCAAGCCGCCGCAGGTATCGCTGGACCCGCGGCCGGGTCAGTGACTACTGGGACGAGGTGTTCACCTCCGACGGGTTTGAAGGGCACGCCGCGCTCGACGACCAGTCCGCCTTCATCGCCAGCCTGGGCGGCAACCGGTCGGCCCGGATGCGAGACGTGCTCGGCACCATCCAGGCCGACCAGGACGCCATCATCCGCGCGGGATCGCGCGGCGCTCTCGTCGTCGACGGCGGTCCGGGTACGGGGAAGACCGTCGTCGCTCTGCACCGCTCCGCCTACCTCCTCTACTCCGACCCTCGCCTCGGTCACCACCGGGGCGGCGTGCTGTTCGTCGGTCCGCACCAGCCCTACCTGGCCTACGTCGCCGACGTCCTCCCCAGCCTCGGAGAGGAGGGTGTGCAGACCTGCACCCTGCGGGATCTCGTCGCCGAGGGAGCCGCAGCGGCGATCGAGGCCGACCCGGACGTGGCCCGCCTGAAGTCGTCCGCGGACCTGGTGAAGGCGATCGAGCCTGCCGTCAGGTTCTACGAGAACCCGCCCACCAAGGGGATGACGGTCACCACCCTCTGGTCCGACGTCTGGCTGAGCGCCGACGATTGGGCCGAGGCGTTCGAAGCACCGGACCCCGGCACTCCGCACAACGAGGCCCGCGACCAGATCTGGGAGGAACTGCTCACGATCCTGATGGACAAGCACGACGACGGCGCCCCGGCTCACCTGCTCCGCAAGTCGCTGCTGCAGGACAGGGAGTTGCTCACGACCTTCAACCGCGCGTGGCCGCTGATCGAAGCGGCCGACCTCGTCGGAGACCTGTGGTCGGTACCCGCCTACCTGCGGAAGTGCGCTCCCTGGCTCAGCCGCGATGACGTTCAGGCGCTGCAGCGCGCGGACGCCCAGGCCTGGACGGTGTCCGACCTGCCGCTCCTGGACGCGGCGCGGCAGCGGCTCGGCGACCCGGAGGCGTCACGTCACAGGCGTCGGCAGGAAGCTGCTCTCGCCGCCCAGCGCGAGCGCATGGCCCAGGTCGTCGACGCCCTGATCGAGGCCGATGACGACGGCGAAGGCCTCGTGACACAGCTGCGCCGAGAGGACCTCCAGCGAAATCTGGTTGACGAGTCCGAGCTGCCCACCCTCGACCCGGACCTGCTCGCCGGCCCGTTCGCGCACATCGTCGTGGACGAGGCTCAGGAACTGACCGACGCGGAGTGGCAGATGTTGCTGCTCCGCTGCCCGTCCCGGAGCTTCACCATCGTCGGGGACCGTGCCCAGGCCAGGCACGGGTTCACGGAGTCGTGGCAGGAACGGCTCGAGCGAATCGGGCTCGACCGGATCAACCTGGCCTCCCTGACCGTCAACTACCGGACGCCGGAAGAGATCATGGCGGAGGCCGAACCGGTCATCCGGGCCGTGCTCCCGGACGCCAACGTGCCGACCTCCATCCGTAGCGGCGACGTCCCCGTCGTCCACGGATCCGCTTCGGATCTGGGCTCGATCCTCGACACCTGGCTCGCCGCGCATGCCGAGGGGACCGCCTGCGTCATCGGTGATCCCACGTTCCGGGCGACGCCTCGCGTCCGGTCGCTGACCCCGGAGCTGTCGAAGGGGCTCGAGTTCGACCTGGTCGTCCTCATCGACCCGGAGGCGTTCGGCGACGGCATCGAAGGAGCGGTCGACCGCTATGTCGCGATGACCCGAGCGACCCGGCAACTCGTCATCCTCACGAGCTCCTGACATCGGCCGGACGAAAGCCCGCTCCCGGCCGAGTCGGTGGCCTTCCTGGACGCCGGCGCACCGTCGAGTCCCTGTCGGCCGCGCTCAGGACGGTCCTGGCCCCCGAGACCCGCGTACGGGCGAGTGCCGTGATCCGTACTGACGGGGCGGCGGTGGCCGCCACGCTGCTGCTCGACGCGATCAGCCGGGAAGGCCGCCGGTGTCCGGGTGAACCACGCGGGATCCCCGGGTGCCCGGCGACACCGGAGGTATCGCGCGGCATCGGGCACCCGTCACGTCGCGCCCAGGCTTCGTGTCGGCCGGTCTTTGACTCGTCCTCGTCGAGGTCCGGTAAACCTTTACTCGAAGGCCAATGGTCAGCCCACTAGCAATTAGGAAACTTTCCTATTAGATTTGCGCCAAGCCGCCGTGGGAGCGCTTTCCCCGGAGGTTCTGGACAACGTGGGGTCTGCGCGCCTTCGGCATGGGACGCCGACCGGTCGTCAGGCGAGGAGTGGTGAATGAAGCGCGGCCCAGAGCTGCTCCGTCTGGCGGAGACCGTCGTCCTTCCCGGTTTCGAGGGCAAGGCCCCGCCCGACTGGGTGCGGCGCAGACTCGGTGAAGGACTGGCCGGGGTGGTGCTCTTCTCCAGGAACATCGCCACCCCCTCCCAGGTCGCCGACCTCACCGCCGCGCTCCGCGAGGAGAACCCCCAGGTCCTCGTCGGCATCGACGAGGAGTCGGGCGAGGTCACCCGTCTGGAGGCGGCCGGCGGGAGCACCCGGCCGGGCAACTTCGCCCTCGGCGTGGTCGACGACACCGGCCTCACCGAGGAGATCGCCGCCGACCTCGGCCGTGACCTGGCCCTGGCGGGCGTCAACCTCAACTTCGCCCCCTCGGCGGATGTGAACTCCAACCCCGACAACCCGGTCATCGGCCTGCGCTCCTTCGGCGCGGACCCCGATCTCGTCGCCAGGCACACCGTGGCCTGGATCCGGGGCATGCAGTCGGCGGGCGTGGCGGCCTGCGCCAAGCACTTCCCCGGCCACGGCGACACCTCGGTCGACTCCCACCACGGCGTGCCGCTCGTCGCCGCCACCGTGGGGGAGTTGCGCGACGTGGCGCTGCGGCCCTTCCGTGCGGCCGTCGAGCAGGGGGTGCGCACGGTCATGACCGGCCACCTGCTCGTCTCCGCCCTGGACCCGGTGATGGCCGCCACGCTCAGCCGCCGGGTCCTGCACGACCTGCTCAGGGTCGAGCTGGGCTTCGAAGGCGTCATCGTCACCGACGGCATCGAGATGACCGCGGTCTCCGGCCCGTACGGCATCGGCGGCGCCTCGGCCCTCGCCGTCGCCGCGGGCGCCGACGCGATCTGCGTGGGCGGCGAGCACGCCGGAGAGGAGACCGCGATCGCGGTCCGTGACGCGATCGCGGACGCCGTGATCGAGGGCAGGCTCTCCGAGGAACGGCTGGCCGACGCCGCCCGCCGCGTCCGCGAGCTCGCCCTCTGGACCGCGACCACCCACCGGGACACGCCCGCGCGCGCCGCCTCCGGCGGTTCCGGCGACGCGTCGATCGGCCTGGCCGCGGCCCGGCGCGCGCTGCGGGTCACCCGCCGGTCCGCGACCGCGGCCTTCCCGCTGTCCGCACCACCGCACGTCGCCGAACTCGCCCCCGAGATGAACCTCGCCATCGAGAAGGACACCCCCTGGGGCGTCGGCGAGCCGCTCGGCAAGCTCCTCCCCGGCACCACGGTCACCCGGCTGGACGCCTCCACCGCCACCGGGAGCGCCATCGAGACCGTACTCGCCACCGCGGCCGGGCGCCCCCTGGTCATCGTCGTCCGCGACGCGCACCGCCACCCCTGGCAGACCGACGCGCTCCGGCACCTGCTGGCCGCCCGCTCCGACGCCGTCGTGGTCGAGATGGGCCTGCCCGGCCGATCCGACCTCGGCGCCGTGCACATCGCCACCCACGGATCCGCCCGCGTCTGCGGCCAGGCGGCCGCCGAACTCCTCGCCGGAGACGAGAACGGGACCTGACCGGCGTACGGCGCGAGCGTCGCCCGACGCCCGGCTCCTTCCTGCGGGGGCGTACGGCGCGGTGATTCTGTCGGGGCGGGCTGCTTGAATCGCCGGATGGATGTGGCACGGTTGCTGGCGGACCAGCGGGAGATCAACGGGGTCGATCTGGCGAGGCTCTCGCTCGGCGATCATCTGACCGGCGAGGGACCCTACGTCTTCAAGGAGTGCGACCTCACCGGCGCCGACTTCAGCGGGGCGTCGCTGGTGGGGGCCTCGTTCGAGGGATGCGTGCTGGAGCGGGCCGACTTCCGCCGTACGGATCTGGACGGGGCGCGTTTCTCCGGCGGCGGGGGAGCGGGGCTCAGGTTCGCGAACGCCGAACTCGTCGACGCGGCCTTCACCGACGTCGACCTGTCCGGCGCGAACTTCGGGCGGGCACTGCTCACCGACGTCGTCTTCACCGGCTGCCGCATGATCGGCGCGGTGCTGACAGGCTGCCGGGGCATCGGCTACCGGTTCGACGGTTCCAACCTGATGCTGGCCGACCTGATCGGCTGCTCGTTCCGAGGCGCCCACCTGCGGGGCACCCGTCTCGACGAGGCCAACCTGTCGAGCTGCGACTTCACCAATGCCGTGTTCGAGGACTGCCGCATGATCGGCGCCCGCACCGTCGACACCGTCTTCACCATGGCCGACCTGCGCGGCCTGGACCTCGGCGAGGTCGACGACACCCGGCTCCGATCGCTGCGCGGAGCGATCATCAGCCCGTCCCAGGCCGCCCTGATCCTCGCCTCCCGAGGTCTCACCGTGAACTGACCCGACGACTGGGGCCCCGCGGAGGCACGCAGAACCCGGCCCGCCGATCCTGCTCGGCCTGCCACGCCCACTCCGCCACGTCGGCTCCAGGGTGTTCGGCGGGGCCTGCCCGGCAGGTGAATCGCTGCCCTGTCACGGTTCCGGTGTTCGAAGCGGCCGCCTGCCCGGTGGAGGGAGCAGCGGAGTCACCTCGGGTTCGTTGCGGACGGCCCACCGGGCCGAGACCGTCAGGATCAAGGCGTCCGGTCCAGGCGGTCCAGACGGTCCAGCACGGCGTGCGCCTCCCACATGATCCGGTCGATCAGCTCCGCGCAGGACGGCAGGTCGTCGATCAGCCCGACGACCTGCCCGGAGGCCATGACGCCGAGGTCCGCGCGCCCGTCCACCATGGCGGCCTTGAGCAGCATCGGGGTGTTGGCCGCCTGGAGCACCTGGGCCCAGGTCAGGTCCCGGCCGTGCCGCATCCGGCGGCCTTCGCGGATCATCGCCGCCCACGACATGCCGGACAGCCGCTTGAACCTGGCCCCGTTGGCGACCGCGCGGAGCAGTCGCAGGCGCGAGCGTTCGAGCGAGTCGACGAACGGGGTGCGCAGCACGCGGTGCGGAACGCCGTCCACCCGCGTGGTGACCACCGTCTCGGCGGTGCCGAGGTAGACCTTCTTCACCTCGTCGCCGACCGTGGAGTCCGAGGTCAGCAGGAAGCGGGTGCCCATCGCGACCCCGCAGGCGCCGTACGACAGGGCGGCGACCAGCCCGCGCCCGTCGCAGAACCCGCCCGCCGCGATCACCGGGATGTCCACCGCGTCCACGACCTGGGGGAGCAGCACGGTGGTGGGGACGGCCCCGGTGTGCCCGCCGCCCTCGCCGCCCTGCACGATCACCGCGTCCACGCCCCAGGCGGCGACCTTCTCGGCGTGCCGGCGCGCGCCGACCGAGGGGATCGTCAGCACCCCGGCGTCCTTGAGCCGGGCGATCAGCTCGCGCTTGGGGGCCAGCGCGAACGACGCGACCCGTACGCCTTCGCGGATCATGACGTCGATCCGCTCGCCGGCGTCGTCGGCGTCGGAGCGGATGTTCACCCCGAAGGGCGCGTCGGTGCGCTCCTTGATCGACCGGATCGCGGCGGTCATCTGCTCGACGGGCATGGTGGCCGCCGCGATGACGCCCAGACCTCCGGCAGCGGAGGTGGCGGCGGCCAGCCGAGCCCCGGCCACGTAGCCCATGCCGGTCTGCACGACGGGGTGGCGGCAGCCGACCATCTCGGTGAGCCGGGTCACCAGCCCCGGCGGCTCCTTGCGCGGTGCGGACGTGCCGGTCACGGGTCCCGGCGGGTCCGGGACGGGTCCGGAGTACGAGGTCATGGGAGTTCTCCTGACGGGCGGCCGGCGGTGAGGCGGGAAGCCCGGCCGGCGAGGACTCTGCCGGTCTCGTCATCCGATGCGGGACACCCCGGTCGCGAAGATCGAGAACGAATCGACCGGCAGGGTCCGTGCGGGATGGAATCCCCGGTTCCGGCGGTGGGGAGGAGGTCAGGCGGGGATCTCGCGGTCGCGGAGTGAGCCGGGGTCGAGGACCTCGCGCAGGACGCGGAGTTCCTCGCCGGTCGGCTGCCGGGTCTCGGGGACGTCGCCGGTGACGGCCAGCGGGAAGCCGGTCGCCGCCACGACCTCGTCCACGGTGACGCCCGGGTGGACCGAGGCCAGGCGCATCGAGTGGTCGGGGCTCTGGAAGTCCAGCACCGCCAGGTCGGTGACCACCCGGCGCAGGTCGTGGTGGCGGTGGGCGCTCGACCCCGCCTCGGCCGCGCGGTCGTGGCCGACACCGCTGACCATGTCCACCCGCGGTACGAACACCCGGGTCGAGTGCCGGGGAACCCAGTAGCTGGTCGGGCAGCACACGGTGTTGCCCGGCACCCCGCGCACGCCCAGGAGCTGGGACTTCGGCCGGGACCAGTCACCGATGCAGGAGATGTTGCTGTTGCCGTACCGGTCGATCTGGCTGGCACCCAGCATGACGTGCCGCCTGCCGTTGAGCACCAGCCACAGGTGGTCCCGGAACGGCAGCCAGCCCTCGACGACCTGTGGACTCTGTCCCAGCGGCGGCACGTCGCCGGTCAGCAGGCACAGCCCGTCGTGCGTGATGAGGTCGGGCTCGAAGGTGAGCCGGGCCAGCCGGGCGGCCAGCACGGTGATCGCGCCGCCGATGCCCGCGGCCAGGATCTCCCCGTCCCCCCTGAACGCCTCGGCACAGGCGACGACGCACACCTCGGCCCGCGTGGCGACGGTCACGCTCATGATTCCTCCCGAAACTGGCGTACGGCCTCCTGGTAGGCGGCCTCGTCCCCGGACAGGTAACGGCCGGTGAAGGCCCGCCACGTCTCGGGGCCGGTGGCGGCGCTCGCATACGCCTGCTGGAACGCCTCGTCGCGGCCGTAGTCGGGCTCGCAGGTGGTGAAATGGGCACCGCCGGGGGTCTCCACCACGCCGGTCACCATGGACCGGCTGATCAGCAGAGACTGGACCGGCCCCTCCTTGAGCAGGTCGGCGGTGTCCACCACGCGCTCGCAGGAGACGTAGCAGCGCTCGGCCGCCTTGGCGTAGAGGTCGTCGAAGTAGGGGTCGGGGCCGAGATACTGGGCGTTGCCGCGCTGGTCGGCCCGGTTGAGGTGGACGAGCGCGACGTCCAGGGTCAGCGCGGGGACGGCGACGAGTTCCTCGCCTCCGGCGTAGGGCGACCGTACGGTCCGCAGCTCGGGGTTGACCCGCATCACATCCGAGCCGAGCCCGGCGCGGGTCGGCAGAAACGGCAGCCGGTGCGCCGCCGCGAGCAGGCCGAACATGAACATGCTCTCGTCGTACTCGGTGAACTTCACGGTCCCGGCCTGCCTGGCGGTCCGGAAGTGCGGTTCGAGGGGGATCGAGTCGAGCGACACGAACGGGGCGACCACCCGGGCGACCTTGCCGTACGCGCACAGCAGGCCGACGTCGGGGCCGCCGTACGAGACGACCGTCAGGTCTTCCAGAGAGGACCGGCAGATCGCCCGGACCAGCGCCATCGGTTTGCGACGCGATCCCCAGCCGCCGATCCCGACGGTCATCCCACTGCGCAGTTCCCCGACGACGCCGTCAATGGACATGATCTTGCTCACTGCTCGCTCACCGCTCCTCACTCGCTGCGCGGGCGGCTTCGTTCCTCAGCCGACCGCTCCGCTCGCTGCGTCGGGTTCGCTTCGGGCTCACTGCTCGCTCACCGCTCCTCACTCGCTGCTTCTCCCTCACTGCGCGGGCGGCTTCGTTCCTCGCTCACCGGCGGTCCGCCTCTCCAGCCGGCGATGCGCCGGACGGCTCCCGACTCGCAGAGCCATTGCCTCTCGCGATGAACGCGTCGCGGTGCCTGTCACCGGAGCCCATCAGGTTGAGTTCGAAGGTGAAGCCCTGCTCGAACCGGTAGCTGCGCCTGACATCGACCGGGTCGATGCCGTTCAGCGACTCCTTGGCCCGCCGGATGACGTAGGGGTCCTTTCCGGCGATCTGGGCGGCGACCTCGAAGGCGGTCTCGCGCAGCCGGTCGCGGGGCACGACCTCCAGCACCGAGCCGAAGGCGTGCAGTTCGGCGGCGGTGACGGTGCGGCACGTGTAGACCATGGCCCGCATCAGATGCTGGGGGACCAGCCTGGCCAGGTGGGTGGCCGCGCCGAGCGCGCCCCGGTCCACCTCGGGCAGGCCGAAGTAGGCGTCGTCGGAGGCCACCACGATGTCGGCGTTGCCCGCCAGCCCGACCCCGCCACCGAGGCAGAAACCGTGCACGGCGGCGATCACCGGGACCTCGCACTCGTAGACCGCCGCGAACGCCGCGAAGCATCCGCGGTTGGCGCCGACCAGCGCGGCGTGCCCGGTGGTGGCCTGCATCTCCTTGACGTCCACCCCGGCGTTGAACCCTCGCCCCTCCGCGCGCAGCACCACGACGCGGGTCTCGGGCGCGTGCCCGGCCTCCTGGACGGCCTCGGCCAGCTCGAACCAGCCGGAGACGGGTAACGCGTTGACCGGTGGCACGTCCACTACGACCTCGGCGACCGCTCCGCCGCCGTGAAGGGTGATTCTCATCGCGCCTCACTGTTCGCACCTAACGCTTGCTTGGTACGGTAGCACGCGACAGCCGGACACAGGAGTGCGCCCGGCGGTCGCCGCCGGGCGACCTTCCGGGAGGCATCCCGGTGGCCGGTTCGAGGCTCGGCCGGCCCACCTGGGAGGGCATGTGACGGCGGTCGGTCTTCCGGAGACTCCCCCGGGTGACCGCTTCGAGGACGAGGGCGAGGAGGCGAGCGCCGTGAACGCTGAGGGCGATGCGGATCGCGCGGCCGGGGTGGACGGCGCGACGGGCTCTCGTGGCGAGACGGACGCCGAGGCTCGTGGAAGTGGCGGAGTACCCGGCCGGGTTCGCTACGACCACACCGAATCGGTCGTGCTGGTGACCGGTGGCACCAGGGGGCTCGGCGCGGGTATCGCCGACGCGTTCCTGGCCGCCGGAGCCGAGGTGGTCGTGTGCGCCCGCAGGAAGCCGGAGGCCCTGCCCGAGGGCCTCGCGTTCGTCCCGGCCGACGTGCGCGACACGGCGGACGTGGACCGGCTGGTCACCGAGGTCGAGGAACGGTACGGGAGGCTCGACACGGTGGTCAACAACGCCGGAGGCTCGCCGTACGCGTTCCTGGCCGGAACCTCCCCGCGGCTGCACGCCCGGATCGTGGAGCTCAACCTGATCGCCCCGCTGCTGGTCGCGCAGCGCGCGCACCCCCTGCTCGCCGCCTCCGGCGGCTCGGTCATCATGATCGGCAGCTCCAGCGGTACCCGCCCCTCCCCGGGCACCTCCGCGTACGGCGCGGCCAAGGCGGGCCTGCACCACCTGGCCGCCTGCCTCGCCGCCGAGTGGGCGCCGCGGGTGCGGGTCAACACGGTGGTCGTCGGCCTCGCCGAGACGGAGGACTCGGCAGACCACTACGGCGGCCCCGACGGGGTCGCGCGGATGGGCGCCGCCGTTCCCGCGGGCCGGATGGCCCTCCCCGCCGACGTGGCCGAGGTGTGCCTGTGGCTGGCGGTCCCCGGCTACGTGACCGGCGCGGAGATCGCGGTGCACGGCGGTGGCGAGATCCCCGCCTGGCGGGAGATCGCATCTGGACACGACGGGTGAACAGCCGGGAAACTCTGCATGATCACGATGAAAGGAGCCCTGGCATGGGTGGGATCTGTGACGGGCGCGTGGTGATCGTGACCGGCGCCGGGCGCGGCATCGGCAGGGAGCACGCCCTGGAGTTCGCCCGGCAGGGGGCCAGGGTCGTGGTCAACGACCTCGGCACCGGCCGCGAGGGGGACGGGCGGTCGGGCGACCCGGCGCTGCGGGTGGTCGAGGAGATCCACGCCCTGGGCGGCCGGGCCATCGCCAACAACGACGACGTCACCGACTGGGGCGGCGCCGACCGGCTGGTCAAGACGGCGCTGAGCGCCTTCGGGCGGCTGGACGTACTGGTGAACAACGCCGGATTCGTCCGTGACCGGATGCTGGTCTCGATGACCGAGCAGGAGTGGGACGACGTGATCCGGGTCCACCTCAAGGGCCACTTCCTGCCGCTCCGGCACGCGGGCGCGCACTGGCGGGAACGCTCGAAGGCGGGCGACCCGGTGGACGCCCGAGTGATCAACACCTCCTCGGGGGCCGGACTGCTCGGCAGCGTCGCTCAGGGCAACTACTCCGCGGCCAAGGCCGGCATCGTCGCGCTCACCCAGGTCGCCGCCGCCGAACTCGGCCGCTACGGCGTCACGGTGAACGCGATCGCCCCGGCCGCCCGCACCCGGATGACCGAGGAGGTCTTCGCCACCATGATGGCCAGACCCGAGGACGGCTTCGACGCCATGCACCCGGCCAACATCGCCCCTCTGGTGACCTGGCTCGGCTCGGCCGCCTCCGGGCACGTCACCGGCCGGGTCTTCGAGGTGGAGGGCGGCGTCATCTCCCTCGCCGACGGCTGGCGCCACGGCCCCCGCGTCGACCGGGGCGCCCGCTGGAACCCGGCCGACATCGGCGACGCCGTCGCCGAACTCCTCACCGAGGCCCCCGACCCCGAGCCGGTCTACGGGACGTAGCCACCGGGCCGCGGCCTTTGGCGAGAGGCGAGCACTCGGCTCATGTCCTTTGGGTAAGCAGACCTGCTCGCGCCCCGGCGCCTGGGCGGCGGCGGCCAAAGCGCATCGTGATCAGGCTTGATGGGTCGTCGCCCAGAGCTCGTCGAGATGGCTGGTGAGGATGGTCATCATCCGCACACCCTCTGAAGGGGTGCGTATCGAGACACAGGTCTTTACGGTTTCCCGCCATTGAAGTCGGAGGTTCGCCTCCATGGTGGCCGTGGCCGTCGGTTGCCTAGCGTTGGCCGACGTGATCAGTCTCCAAGGTTTGTGCAAACGCTACGGTGACCGGATGGTCGTCGACGACCTGTCGTTGGATGTGAGGCCCGGCACGGTCACGGGCTTCCTCGGGCCGAACGGGGCAGGAAAATCGACGACGATGCGCCTGATCCTCGGGCTCGACCGCCCTACTGCGGGCACGGCGCTGATCGGCGGTGTGCCGTACCACGAGATCAGGAATCCGCTGCGGACGGTGGGCGCGATGCTGGACGCACGGGCGCTGCATCCCGGGCGTAGCGGGCATGCGCATCTGATGGCGCTGGCGCGCAGCAACGGCATCACGCGGAGCCGGGTGACGGAGGTCCTGGAGCAGGTCGGGATGGCGGATGCGGCGGGTAAGCGGGCCGGTGGGCTGTCGCTGGGAATGAGCCAGCGGCTCGGTATCGCGGGCGCGTTACTGGGCGATCCGGAGGTGCTGATGTTCGACGAACCGGTCAACGGTCTGGACCTCGACGGCGTGCGCTGGGTGCGCCACCTGATGCGCTCGCTGGCCGAGGAGGGCCGCACGGTGTTCGTCTCCAGCCACCTGATGAGCGAGATGCAGCTCACCGCCGACCATCTGGTGGTGATCGGCAGGGGACGGCTCATCATGGACGCGCCGCTGGCGGAGGTTATCGGGCGCAACTCCCTGACCGCCGTGGTCATCCGCACCCCGCACGCGGCCGACCTGTCCGTACGGCTGAACGGCGCCGGGATCACGGTGGAACGGCTCGGCGAGAACGAACTCGTCGCCACCGGCGCCACGATCGAGCGGGTCGGCGACCTGGCGTACGAGGCGGGCATCCGGCTGCACGAGCTGCGTACCCGCGAGGCCTCGCTGGAGCAGGCATATCAGGAGCTGACCGCGAGCAGCGTGGAGTACGGCACACGGGAAGCGGGAGTGTGAACATGCGGACCAGAGAGTTGGGCCAGGCGGTCGGCGCGGAGTGGGCGAAGCTGTGGTCGGTCCACTCCACCTGGTGGTGCCTGGCCGGCGCGGTGGTGCTCATGGTGATGAGCGCGCTGATGCTGGGCGGGGCGACGGCCACGGACATGCTCCGTGCCGAGGGCGGCGGAACCCGCTTTCCGGCGAGCGAGCCGGTGATCTCGGCGACGTCGTTCGCCCAGTTCGCGCTGGTCGCGCTGGCGATGTTGGTGATCACCTCGGAATACGCGTCGGGCAGCATCCGGAGCACGCTGCAGGCCACGCCGATCCGCGGCCGGGTGATCGCCGCGAAGGCGCTGGTGGTGGGGCCGGTGATGTTCGCTGTCGGAGTGCTGTCCGGGGCCGTGGCCACCGCGGTCGTCTACACGGTGCTGTCCGCCGACCTGTTCGGCGGCTATGTGGCGCTGCCGCCCGCCGAGGTCGCGCTCGACCTGCTGAAGGTCGGCGTCTTCTTTGCCCTGGTATCGGTGATGACGCTCGGCGTGGGCACCGCGGTGCGCAGTGCGGCGGGCACCCTGACCGTGGTGTTCATGCTGCTGATGGGCCTGCCGCTGATGTTGCTGATGACGGGTGTTTCGGTGGCGTTGGAGGTGTCCCTGCGCATGCCGCTGTTCGCCGGTCTGGCCTTCATGGGCAGTACCGACAACCTGACCGGCGGCCCGATGCCCTATGGGGCGGGAGAAGGTCTCCTCTGGCTGCTGGCATGGACGGTGGCGGCGGTGGCGGCCGGCCATGTCGTGCTGCGCCGGCGTGATGCCTAGACTTCGGGCCGTGTCAGGTAACCGTGCCGCGCGCACCCTGGTGGGGGTGCTCGTGGGCATGGTCCTCGGGGTCGTCGAGCTGGCCTTCCTCTGCCTGGCCTGGCCGGCTTCCCTGATCGCGGCCACGCGGCCTGTCGCCGACCGGGGCCTGGCCCGGCTGATGGCACTCGAACGGGCCCGGCTGGCCAGGTGGCTGGGCCACGACACGACGCGGACGGCCGGCGGCTACGGCTTTCTCACCGCCCGCGCCGCCCTGGGCGTGGTGGGCGGGTACGGTTGCGCGGCGGGTCTGTTCCTTGGTGGCCTGCTCCTGTTCGGAGGGCTGTGGGACCTGCTCTGGGGTGAGTCCGAGGCGGTGCCGGTGAACCTGCCCGGAGTGAAGCTGGTCACCACCAGCGGGATCCTCGGGCTGACCAGCGCGGGGGCGCTACTGGCCCTGGTGACGCTCGGGGTCCTCGCCGTGGGAGCGGCCGAACGGCGGCTGGCCGACCACTTCCTCGGACCGGGCAGGCAGGAGCTGATGCGCAGGCGCATCGCCGAACTGACCGCGACCCGCGCGGGCATCATCCGGGCCGTCGACGACGAACGGCGCAGGATCGAGCGCGACCTGCACGACGGCGTGCAGCAACGGGGGGTGGCGCTGGCCATGCTGCTCGGCCGCGCCCAGCACAGCCCCGACCAGGCCAGGACCGCCGAGCTGGTGGGCCAGGCCTACGCCGAGTCGCGCCAGCTCCTCGACGAGTTACGCAGTGTGGCCTGGCGGATCTATCCGACCGCACTCGACGAGCTGGGCCTGCGCGCCGCGCTCGCGGGCATCGCCGAGCGGTCGAGCATGCCGGTGACCGTGCACTACGGACTGGCCGACCGGCCCGTCTCCGAGGTCGAGACCGCCCTGTACTTCACCGCCCGTGAGGCGATCACCAACGCGATCAAGCACGCGGGAGCCCGTGACATCCTGGTCATGCTGACAGAGGACGAGCGGACGGTGAGCGTGGCGATCTCGGACGACGGCAGGGGCGGCGCGGACCCCTCGGGGGGAGGGCTCTCCGGGCTGGCCAGGCGAGTCCTGGCGCTCGACGGAGTGTTCACCGTCGACAGTCCGGCAGGCGGCCCCACCAAGATCGCCGCGACGCTGCCGAAGGACACGCCGTGCGACTGATCCTGGCCGACGATTCCGTGCTGCTCCGCGAGGGCCTGATCCGGCTGCTGAACGACGCCGGGCACGAGGTCCTCGCCGCCGTCGGCGACGCGCGGGCGCTGCTCGACGCCATCCGGCGGCACCCGCCGGACGTGGCCGTGATCGACGTACGCATGCCCCCCACGCACACCGACGAGGGGCTGCGGGCAGCACTGGAGATCCGCGAACACCGGCCGGACGTCGGGGTCCTCGTGCTGTCCCAGTACGTGGAGAAGACGTACGCGGCCACGCTCCTCGCGGGAAACACCGAAGGGCTGGGCTACCTGCTCAAGGACCGGGTCTCGGAGGTCGCCGACTTCCTGGACTCGCTGGAGCGGGTACGCGCCGGCGGCACGGTCTTCGACCCGGAGGTGGTCCGCCAGCTGCTCGCCCGCACCACCCACGCCGACCCGTTGAGCAGGCTGAGCAGGCGCGAGACGGAGGTGCTGCGACACCTCGCGCAGGGCTACGTCAACGCGGCGATCGCCGAACGCCTGCACGTGTCGCTCAGCACCGTCGAAAAGCACATCAACGCCATCATGGACAAGCTCGACCTACCCCGCGACCCCGGCTACAGCCGCAGGGTGCTGGCCATCCTGCGCTACCTCGACGCCTGAAGGCCCGGCCGGTCGCCGGTCGAGCGTTTCTCATGTCTCGCCGGTCCTCACGGCATCGACCCTGCGCTGTGTCGGAGAGACACGCGTCTCCGGGGGCGGTTGCGTCCAATTCCTCCTGGACCCTCAACCTAGCGCCGCAGAAGGCGCCGCAGAAGGCGCCACAGGGTGTGGAAGACCCATGCCACGAACATTTCGGGGAGGGCACTGAGAATCTGCCCGATGGCGTCTATGTGTTCGTCTATATCCCCTGACCGGGCGGTCCAGCACCAGCCGCGGTGTCCTTTGATCCGGTACACCACTGCCGAGATCACGGTCACCAGGAGCGCCAGTCCCAGTACGCCGGCCAGCGCCAGCGGCCCCAGCCAGATGGAGGGGATCACTCCAAGTATGACGATCAGCCCCCAGTGGATCACGTAATCCAACAGGAACGAGTTCATACCCCCGCCCTCCCGGACCAGGATTGCGAAACACATCTTCTGGTGCACGCACACGTCCGGGAGAGAGGTGTCCAGGGGAACTTCAGGCTTCATGCCGGGTTCCGGTGGCGGTACGGGCCCCTCGCGTCTACTCAGGGGATGAATGTCATCGCTCACGCCACCGTTGTATTGAGATCATCTTGGAACTTGCTGGCGTTCCACTTGGCCACCACGCCGATAGACCGGTCATCGGCTCTCCCGGGATCGGGCGGCCATCGCTTGGACCAGCCAGGCGCGCTCGGCGGCCAGCGTGGCCTCGTCATCGAGACCACGGGCGGCGTCAGGCTCAGGTTCGCCGGCCCACTGCGGGGCCGGTGGCAGGGCGTGACGGTCCAGGACCTCACGCCCGAAGCTCTCCCAGCAGAACACTCTCGCACGACGGCGGTGACGCCCTACGGCGAGATTCACAGCAGCTCACAACCGGCGTACAAGCCCGTCCGGCTATCCATAAGGGTGTGAGGAAAGAAACGACCATGTGGATGGAACCCGCGTTCACCGTGCCCGCAGGCCGTGCCCGCGGTGCCTCGGTCACCGCGGGCGCCGGCGAATCGTCGTCGGGGACGCTTTTGTGAGCCGGTACGTCAGCAGCGGGGATCCGCATGATCCGGATCTGTCACGCGTCCCGGTCGACGTCGAGGGGCTGGCCGACCTGGTGCACAACCGATACACCAGTAATCGCAGACTCCCGCAGATCCGTGACCTGGCCGCCCTGCTGGCCGAGAAGCGGCCGGTCCACCGGTTGCTGCCGCTACTGGAACGCGTCCCGGCCAAGCCCGACATGTGGGCGGAGCTGGTCGCCTGCCTGATGCAGGAGCTGGTGGTGCGCCGCGTCAACCTGACCCGGGTGCCCGCGGCGCTGCGCTGCGCGACTGCCCTGCGGGAGCTGCGCCATCCCCTCGCGGGACTGCCCCTCAAGCGCTCCAAGGGAGAACGCCACATATACTCCTTCGACTTCCCCTGGCGAGACCAGAGCGAGTTCTACGTTCCGGAACACCCGCAGATCGAGTGGATTCCCCAGCCCCAGAAAGGCACATGGGGGGGAGCCCGGGAGTCCACCCCGTTGTGGGACGCCTGGCTGGCGAAGGTACCGGTGTGTGAGTCAAGGATCGTGAGCACCAGGCAGGACGAGCGGCTCATCAACTCCGCTGTGCAGCACTGGGGTGAGCCCTCGCTGGCGGTGATCATCGAACTTCCCCGGCGGTTCGATCCCCGGGAGGTGGCATCGTTGTGGGTGAACGCGTTCCTGCCGGAGCCCCACAGAACCGAAGGCGCGCTGAACGGCCAGCTGGAAAGCCTGGACACCGTGGTGCGCGAGCTGCTCACCACGGCTTACTGCGACCCCCTCTTCTCCGAGAAGGGGTCGCGCGGTGCATACGGCAGGTTGAAGGCGTGGCAGTCGATCGCGGGCCTCGTGCGTGCCCCCGCCGACGCGTCCGTGCACCGAATCAACGAACTCGCCGCCCGATGGACGTGGATGGCGTTCAGACTCACCACACGGGAACCGTATTACGCGGACCAGGAGATCGCGATCGGCGCGCTCAGCCCAGGCGGGAACGTGCTGAGCCTGCTGGTCTCCTATGACACCGACTGACATCTCGCGACCGGCACGTCGGCGCGGGCGCCCCCGCCGCCTTCGGCCCGAAGACGATCGGCGTACTGTACGCCGATCACCACCGGGCCCGATCTGAGCGGTGGCTGCCGGTCAGTGTCACCGACCAGGGGTTCGCCGGGCGGCTGATGCTCTGGGCGCGGCAGGTGCCAGATGTTTTGCAGCCAGAGCTACGCTCCCCCACTCGGGTCGGTGCCACCAGCCACAAAATAACTCTGTGTGACGATTGCTGGACAATGTGGTCAGGCTGTGTCTGCTTCGGGTCCGCCACAAAGTAACAGAGCGCTGCGTCTCAAGTCCGCTGTCATCTGGAGGTCAGCCGGTAGCCGTCCCGGTGGAGCTCGTGGAGGGTGGCGAGGTTGTCCAACGATTCGGGCGGGACACTCAGCTCGTTGCCGTTCAGGTCGAGGAAGGTGAGGACGTTGAGGTCGCCGAGCCACTCGGGCAGGATGGTCAGCCAGTTAGCGCGCAGGCTGAGCATGGTGAGAGCGGTGAGGTTGCTCAGTGACTCAGGCAGAGCGGTCAGCTTGTTGTAGCCCAGGCTGAGCCTGGTCAGGTGAGTGAGGTTGCCCAGTGACTCAGGCAGAGCGGTCAGCTGGTTGTAGTCCAGGTTGAGGTCGGTCAGGTGAGTTAGGGTGCCCAGCCACTCGGGCAGGACGGTCAGCCGGTTGACGGCCAGGTTGAGCCTGGTCAGGTGAGTGAGGTTGCCCAGTGACTCAGGCAGAGCGGTCAGCTTGTTGCTGCTCAGGTCGAGGAAGGTGAGGGCGTTGAGGTCGCCGAGCCACTCGGGCAGGATGGTCAGCCAGTTAGCGCTCAGGCTGAGCATGGTGAGAGCGGTGAGGTTGCTCAGTGACTCAGGCAGAGCGGTCAGCTTGTTGTGGTCCAGGCTGAGCCTGGTCAGGTGAGTGAGGTTGCCCAGTGACTCAGGCAGAGCGGTCAGCTTGTTGTGGTTCAGGTTGAGGTCGGTCAGGTGAGTGAGGGTGCCCAGCCACTCGGGCAGGAGGGTCAGCCGGTTGCCGACCAGGTTGAGCCTGGTCAGGTGAGTGAGGGTGCCCAGCCACTCGGGCAGGACGGTCAGCCGGTTGCCGACCAGGCCGAGCATGGTGAGAGCGGTGAGGTTGCTCAGTGACTCAGGCAGAGCGGTCAGCTTGTTGTAGCGCAGGTCGAGCATGGTGAGAGCGGTGAGGTTGCCGAACGCGCCGGGTAGGACAGTCAACCGGTTGTCGGCCAGGTTGAGGTCGGTCAGGTGAGTGAGGTTGCCCAGTGACTCGGGCAGGGCGGTCAGTTTGTTACCGTACAGGTTGAGCCTGGTCAGGTGAGTGAGGTTGCCCAGCCACTCGGGCAGGACGGTCAGCCGGTTGACAGGCGCCTCGATACCGATCAGCTCGCTACCGCCCAGGTCGAGCGTGGTGAGGGCGGTGAGGTGACCCAGCGACTCGGGCAGGACCG